>JAYRFD010000060.1:0-2983 GCA_041908565.1 Polyangia bacterium
GATAAGGGAACGATCGCCCGCAGTCCGCCGAGCCGGCGCAGGCCTTGACCCAGTACGCGACATCGCGCCGCATGGTGGTATTGGCGCTGGCCGGCGAGACAACACGCACCGCACCTTGCGGGGAACATCCTGCCGGCAGCGGATCGGGCAGCACGCAGCCGCCCTGTGGCCACGGCGCGACAAAGTCGCGGACGCAGATGCCAGGCGAACAGTCGCTGTCTTGCGTGCACGCCTGGCTTAGCCCCTGCGAGCAGTCCTGTCCCGGCTGCATCGGCGGTGGCGGCGGCGGCTGAGTGGACATGCCATCGCTTGTCGGCGGGCAGGCAAAGCTGTTGCTGGTCAGGTAGTAACCGGGCTCCAGCGCGAGCCCCACGGGGGACTGATGAAGGTTCAGGGGCTGCTCGGTATACAGAAGCAAGCGGCGCGTGCTGCCCAAGAGCCGCTCTGGTTCGTCGCGACGTCCGTTGCCGTTTTCGTCGTAGAAGCCCAGCAACGTACCCAGCGCATAGCGCGTCCCATCCGGCAACACCGTCCAATGCCCCGTTGCCGGCCGATCAAACACATTCAGCGTGAAGCTGAAGGGAACCGCTGACTGCGTTGTGATCGAGGGTTGTTCGATGAGCTGGCTGTAGTCGGTCACGCTGGGGCCGACGGGGCTCCACCAGACGCTGACGCGCAGCAGTGGGTTTTCAAGAGGCAGGGCATCGCTGCTGCCGCCGACATTGCCGCGCACGGTGATCAGCGGCTCGCCGAAAAATGCGCGATCGACCAGAGCATCGCCGCAGCCAGCCAGCCAGGTGGCGCAGACAAGCCACGATGCACGTGAGGATGAGCGCACTGCTAGCGTCGCCATACCAGACCTCCATTGCCGAACAGGGTGAAGGGGGACGACACGCCTTGACCGGACTGCGCACCAAACGATGTCTCGGCTTGCGGCATCAGCTGGGTCAGCGGACCTAACTCGATCCGAAGTGCAAAGCCATGGCGCAGCGGAAGCTCTGCAGCCAGCACGCCGCCGAAGCTCAGGCCCCAGGCGTTGCGCCCGCTGGCCGTGCGGTTTCCCGACGGAGCAGAGAAGCTTTGGTGGTGGTAGACGCCTTCGACAAACAGACCGAAAGACAGGCTGACAAAGCCGACGTCGACATAGCGCTGCAGCACAAGACCCAGGCCAACTTGCGTGTGCTGATTTGCCAGATAGCTATCGGCCGACAGTCCATACGCAAGGCTGGCGCGCAGTCGGGCCGACAAGGACAGCCACGGCAGATCCAAGCCGTAGCCGACGGCAAGCTGTGGCGCGATGTTTTCGCCTGCCAGCAGGGCGCCATGGACGCCAGGCAGAAGCGACAGCGCGTGTGCGTACTGCTTCTGGCTGCCGCGATAACGCACCAAGCGATCGTACTGGACCGATCGATGGTGCAAGAGCGCAAGATCACTGTCGCGACCTGCGAGCAGCTGTACTTGATATTCGCGGTACTCGGTGGGCAAGCGCTGCTGCACAAAGTAGGAACCAGCGGGCAGAAGCAGGATGGTGCGGCTGCGCTGCGTCGAAACCTCGGCCACCAAGGGACCGCCATCGCGTTCTTCGCTGACCAGGTACAGCGCTCGTCCTGCTAGCTGCAAGCGCGCTAGCTGTCCTTGCGCGTTGTCAGTCATCGTCAGGACGGGGTCTTCGCGGCCTCGCAGATCAAACAGGTAGGTCGGATGCTGCAGCGACAACGTGCGGCCGCTAGAGCGCAGCGTTTGGTCATACGTGTACGTGTACGCTTCGGACAAGGTGATGCGGCCATCGCCGTTGCGATCGGCGGCGCCGCGCAGCGCGTTGATCAAGTGGTGGGTGAAAAACGATCCGCGCAGACGATCGGATTCTTGGCTGGACTCACCAGCTGCGCTGGACGTCAAGATGGCCGTCCCTTCGGCGCCGCCGCTGGCTTCCATCTGGATGTCGAACGAGTCCGCCGCTTGCACGCCTTTTACGCGGGTGATGCTGCCCGATCGACACGCGTCGACGATCAGCAGACGCATGGCCGCGGCAGAGCCTTGCACCAAGTTCTTCAGCTCATCGATGTGCAGGCTGCTGCCCCGCAAGTGCAGCGATGTGGCGTCGGCGTGACCGGAATAGAAGACCAGAAGTGCGCTGGGCTGACCGGCGCTGACCTGTCCGCGGATCTCGACGTTCAGATCTTCCAAGGTCCGGCGAACGGTCTGCGCTGACTCCCCCAAAAGAAGCGTCACGCGACGGCTGGCCACCCCGCCATGCTGGCGCAGAATGTCCGCGATCTGCTGGGCATCGCGCTCGGCGAAGCGCAGACCTAGCTCGTCGCTGTCGCCCGCGTTGTTGCCGATGGTGACCAGCCAGGTCTGTGCGGGCAGTGCCATGGCGATGCCGGGCAGCCCCAACAGCAACCACAGCACAAGCCAAAGTCTGCGGATGCATCGCGTCGTCGAGCGTCCAGGCAGCGATGCCAGGCCTGCGGTCAGCCGCAGCCCGCGCGTGCCTTGCGGGCTGGGGGCACCCGGCATCCACGGCGGACCTTGGATGTGCTCACTGCGCTTCCGCATGCTCGATGCGATCTCCATCCGACTTGGACCCCCGGAGCGCCAAGTTGGGCAGACAAAATGAAAAAACTTACCAAGGGTCAGGATGCCGTGGAAAGATGGGGCCTCGTCGGGAATCTTCCTGTCATCCACTCATCGCCTTGGAGGTGTACGTGAACACTTGTGTTTTGGGCCGCCCGGCGGTCAAAGGTCTGAGCTTGTTTTCGCTGCTGTGCGCTGGCTGGCTGTTGGGCTGCGACCAGTCCAATACCGGCAACATGAACGTCGACATGACAATGGCTGCTGACATGGCGACTGCGGTCGACATGGCGGTCGCAGTCGACATGGCGGGTCCGCCAGCACTCAACGGCTGCGACACGGCCAGCTTCGTCGATCGCACCGCCGCGGGGGCGATTCGCACGGTCAGCTTTGGCAGCGCAGGCTTCAC
>JAYRFD010000061.1:0-6458 GCA_041908565.1 Polyangia bacterium
CGATGTCCAGGTGCTCGACGCCACGGGCTGTTACATCCTGCCCGGCGGAATCGACGCCCACACGCACCTGGACATGCCGTTTGGCGGCACCACCAGCAGCGATGACTTCGAGACCGGCACGCGCGCCGCAGCCTTCGGCGGCACGACGACGATCATCGACTTCGCCATCCAGCAGAAGGGCGGCACGCTGCGTCAGGCGCTGGATACCTGGCACCAAAAGGCGCAGGGCAAGGCGGTCATCGACTACGCCTTCCACATGATCATGACCGACGCGCCCGACGCCAGCCTGCGCGAAATGGACGACATGGTGCGCGAGGGCGTGACCAGCTTCAAGCTGTTCATGGCCTATCCCAACGTGCTTCTTCTCGACGATCAGTCGATCTTCAAGTGCATGCTGCGGGCCGGCGAGATCGGCGCCCTGATCTGCATGCACGCCGAGACCGGTCTGCCCATCGACATCTTGGTTGAACGCGCCCTGCAGCGCGGACACACCGCGCCGATTTATCACGCGCTGACTCGCCCAGAAGCAGCCGAAGCGACGGGAACCGAGCGCGCGATTGCGCTGGCCGAGATGGCCAAGGTGCCGGTGTACATCGTGCACTTGTCTGCCCAGCGCGCGTTGGAGCGCGTCATGGAAGCGCGCGACCGCGGTCTGCCCGCCTATGCCGAGACCTGCCCGCAGTACCTGTTCCTGGACGAAGACGCGCTGCGCGGCACCGAAAACGATCCCTTCGAGGGCGCCAAGTACGTCTGCACGCCGCCCTTGCGTCCCAAGCATCACCACGATCACCTGTGGCGCGGCCTGCGCAACTACGACCTGCAGGTGGTGTCGACCGATCACTGCCCGTTCTGCATGAAGGACCAGAAGATCCTCGGCAAAGACAGCTTCGCCAAGGTTCCAAACGGCATGCCGGGTATTGAAACTCGCTTGCATTTGATGCACGACGCCGTGAACCACGGCCAGATCTCGCTGAACCGCTTCGTCGAGATCACCAGCACGGCGCCCGCCAAGATCTTCGGGCTGTATCCGCGCAAGGGCTCGCTGAACATCGGAGCCGATGCCGACGTCGTGGTCTGGGATCCCAAGCAGGCGCTGCGCCTGTCGCACGACAACCTGCACATGCGCGTCGACTACGCCGCCTATCCCGAAAAGACCGTGCTGGGCACGCCGCGCTTTGTGCTGTCGCGTGGAGAGCTTGTGATCGACGGCAAAGCCGGTGTCGGCAAAGACGCCATCTGCTTGGGACGCACCGGACGCGGACAGTACGTTCGCTGCGGCACCTTCAACCTGTAAGCCCCGCCCCGCCGAGTCTTCGGACCTTGTTGCGCCCTTCCGGCGCCCCATCCCCTGCCCCTCCATCGCCCACGCCCACGCGTCCTCTGCGCAGCCTGCGCTGCGAAGGACCAGCGGCTTCCCGCCAAGCCATCGCCGTAGACGACTACAATACGCTTTATGCCCTCTCAGAAGCTCTCGACGCCGGACACGGTGGATGGTGGCGTGTCGCCTGGATCGTATGGCGTGCTGGCGCTGCTGTGCCTGGTGTACGTGCTGAACTACCTGGATCGCTCGCTGATCTTCATTCTGTTTCCGCCGATCAAAAAAGAGCTGGAGCTCAGCGACTTTCAGATGGCCCTCTTGGGCTCGACGGCGTTTGTGCTGTTCTACACGCTGCTCGGCATCCCGTGCGGGCGCCTGGCCGATCGCGTGGTTCGCAAGAACATGATCGCGGTCGGCCTGCTGGTGTGGAGCGTGTTTTCCGGACTGACCGGCTTTGCAGGACGCTTTTCGACGCTGTTTTGCTGCCGTGTCCTGGTCGGCGTCGGGGAATCAACGCTGGGGCCGGCGGCTTTGTCGCTGCTGAGCGACCTGTTCCCGCCCCGTCTGCGCGGCACGGCCAGCGCGCTGTATTCGGCCGGCATCCCCATTGGCGCCGGCCTGGCGCTGTATCTGGGCGGACGACTGGGGCAGGACTACGGCTGGCGCTGGGCGTTTTTCATCCTGGGCTTTCCGGGGGCGCTGTTGGCCGCGGTGGTGTACCTGCTGCACGAACCCCGAAGAGGCATGCGCGATGGGTTAGCAGCTTCCGCGGCTCCAACCACTTCGGCGACTTCGGCGACTTCGGAAACTTCGACAGCTTCGGTGCAGAACGACTCGATCGCGCCCACCGACATCCGGCTGTTGTTTCGCATTCCGACGCTTCGTTACCACTATGCGGGGTATGCCTTTTCGTCGATGGCAGCCACCTGTTTGAGCATGTGGATGCCCAGCTATCTTTCGCGCACGCGTGGCATGCCCTTGTCCCAAGTCGGTCTGTACACCGGCCTGGCCGCAACCATCGGCGGCCTGACGGGATCGGTGATCGGCGGTCTGGCAGCCGATGCCTGGCGTCGCGTTCACCGCGGCGGTCGCATGCTGTTCTGCGCCGTCGCTGCGCTGTGCTCTGCTGCGACTTGGCTGGTGCTGTTGAACACCGACTCGCTGCAGGTCTTCGTCTTCTGCTACGGGCTGCTGATGGGATCGGGCCTGTCGTGGCTGGGCCCAGCCGCCGCCGACATGCAAGACATCGCAGGCCCCAAGCTGCGGGGCTTGGGCACGGGCGTGTACTTCTTCATCGTCAATGTCATCGCCGCCGGCATCGCCCCACCGTGCATCGGCAAGCTGAACGATGTCCTGGGCGTGGCCAGCGATCCCTTGCAGATGCGACGATCGCTTTTGGTGGCGCCGATCGCCTGCGTGATCTCGGCGGTGCTGCTGTATCTGGGCGCCCGGTCGGCCGCGCGCGCTTCGAGCCCCCAGCCACCCGCGTAACAGAGGACCAAGGCCGCGCGGGCGAGGTCGGCTGACGCATTCGCCTGTTCGCCGCTGTTGCTATCGCCAGGCCGCTTGCGGCATCGTTTGATGCGGGAGCACATCCATGGGTCAAAGCAAGTCCGCAGGCAAGGCATCCGGCAGCAAGACGCTGTCCGGCACCGTTCACCACGTCGATCTGGAAGGGGGCTATTACACGCTGCGCACCAAAGGCGGCGAGATCTTCAAGCTAGACGGCGGCGGCGCCGATCTGCGCAAGGAAGGCGCGCGTGTTGAAGTCGAAGGCGAAGTCGACAACAAGAGCTTCAGCATCAGCTTCGGCACGCCGATCCTGCGCGTGCGCAGCTACAAGGTCCTGTAAGACGCGAAGCCGCCGTCCCGCACGTGCACTCTCCGTCGCTGCTAGCGGCGCGAGATCAAATAGCAGCAGCGCGTGCGCGGATTGTGAAAGTCCGGGGGCAAGGTCTGCTGCGTCAGATCGGCGATGTGCAGATCCTGGGATCCCGGCAGTTCGTGCGTACGCAGCACAAAGCGACTGTGATTGCAGCTGAACAACAGCTGTCCGCCAGGTCGCAGAAGGCGCAGCGTGCTGGCCAGCAGCCAGGGATGGTCGCGCGCGATGTCCAGCGTGTCGCGCATGCGCTTGCTGTTGGAAAAGGTCGGCGGATCCAAGATCACCAGATCGAAGCCGTCGCGCAGCTGATCTGGCTCAGGCATGCGCAGCCAGTCCAGGACATCGGCGCGCAGCAAGCGATGGCGCGACCGATCCATGCCGTCCATTCCGTTTAGGGCGAAGTTGCGCTCGGCCCAGTCCAGGTAGGTGTTCGACAGATCGATCGTCAGCGTCTCGGTCGCACCGCCGGCTGCGGCATACACCGAAAAGCTGCCGGTATAACCAAACAGGTTCAGCACGCGTCGCCCGGCCGACAGCTTTTGCACCAGAGCGCGAGTCGCGCGGTGATCCAAGAACAGCCCGGTGTCCAGGTAGTCGTGCAGGTTGACCCAGAAGCGATGCCCGCCTTCGGACACTACGATCTCGTGCTGCGTGCTGGCCACCTTCTGATACTGCGCGTTGCCACGCTGCCGCTGTCGACGCTTGACGATGATCGAATCGGGCGCTTGCCGGCACTCTTCGCCGAGCGCGGTCACCACGCCGGATAGGAAGGCTTCGTGCTCGCTGTGTCGGTCGTGCACGTCGCGGGTTTCGTCGAATTCGGCGCGGCGCGCGTATTCCCAGACAACCACGTGATCGGCGTAGCGCTCGACGATCAGGCGGACTTCCGGAATGTCGGAGTCATACAGGCGATACGCTTGCAGCCCCTGACGCTGCGCCCACGGAAAAAGCCGCCGCAGGTTCTTGCGCAGGCGATTGCGAAACAGCTGCGCGCGGTGGCGCGCGTTTTGCGCAGAATCGCGTTCTTCAGCGGACTGTGGGCTGGCCTGTGCCCCCTGCGTGATTGGATTTTCCGTCGGAACGGTCGCCTGCATGGGCAATCGCTACCGCAGCTGACACTGCAATCGCAAATGGAAACGTGTTTGCCCCCAGAAGGACTCGCCCGGCGAACCCGCCCACGCCACCGGATGCACGCACAAAAATCTGCAGCCGGACCTCTTGCATGAAAAAAGGACCGTGCTTACGAAACAACTGCAAGCAACGAAGTGCTTCTCAACCGCAGACAGCGACGGAAGCACCACGATTTGAACTGGGGCACTGCGCCATGGCTTGGCGATGCAAAGGCGCCCCATTTCGGTACACAGAAAGGAGACCTCACCATGTTCAGCATCACCCGCAAACCAGCTCAGAACGCTTCCAGCAACCAGCCCGCCGCTCTGTCTGAGTGGGATCCGTTCAAGGTGATGGAACAGCTGATGCGGTGGGAACCATTCGGCGAGCTGCCAGTGGTACGCCGGGCTGAGCTTTCGTTTGTGCCGCGCTTCGACGTGAAAGAGACCAAGGACGCCTATCTGTTCAAGGCGGACCTGCCCGGCGTGAAGGAAGAAGATGTCGAGATCTCGCTGACTGGGAACCGCCTGAGCATCTCGGGCCACCGTCAGTCTGAAGAGCACAAAGAGGGCGACAACATCTTCACGCTAGAGCGCACCTACGGATCGTTCAGCCGAGCCTTCACGCTGCCGGACACCGCCGACAGCGAGAAGATCAAGGCCGAGATGAAAGACGGCGTGCTCAGCATCACCCTGCCCAAGCGCACCGAAGCCCAGCCGCGCAAGGTCAGCATCAACAAGTAGCGCCCGCCCAACCCACGCAGCGCCCGGCCCCCGCCAACACCAGCGGCGGAGGTCGGGTCGCAGTCTTCTTATCGCATCGCGGCTCTCACGTCGCCCGCAGCGGCGATTTAGCCCTGCCCCAACGGAAAAAACGGGGCCACCTGGGGCGGGATTCGCAGCACCGCCTGCAGCACGCCCAGCGCCAGCGCCGATCCCAAGATCAAGGCATCCGCATCGCTCGCATCGCTCGCGTCGCTCGCATCCATGGACGCTTGTCGAGTCGGTGACAGAGCGACCGCAGGAGTCGGCCCGTGCGATACGCCGATCGTGCAACCATCGACGGTTGCCCACAGGCGCGATGGCTCGCCTGCGCAGGGAATCCAGATCGCAAGACACAGCGCATCGCGCGGTGGATTGTCCAGGCCGGCGGGCCGATCCGCAGGCAGGCCGCGCACAAGCCGCGCAGAGCCCTGATTCTTGTCTGTCTGGGAGGCGGAAGAAGACGCGCCAGGCTTGCGATCGTCGGACCGACGAGGATCCGAGTCGTGACTGCGGGGTTCGCAGTCGTCGCCCCCACAATCGTCGGGCTCGATCGCGTGAAGCGCATCCAGCGGCCCAGTGTCGGTCCGCGCGTCGGCGAACCAGCGGACCTGGCGAATGCCCGCCCGCAGCAGGTACTGCGCCGCCACCGCGGCGATGCCCGCACCGCCCGGCAAGACGCGCAGATCGACACAGCTGGACAGGATCGCGCGCTGACCGCGCCCCCCGACCTCGCGCAGCAGGATCTGCCGCGAATAGCGACGCAGCGTCTGGTCGGCAAAGCCCGTCATGCCGCGATCAGCGGCCGCCGGCGATGGCGGGCACGATCGAAACATCGGCACCTTCGGCAAGCGGCGTCGCCAGCCCTTGCAAGAAGCGGATGTCTTCTTCGCCGACAAAGATGTTGACGAAGCGTCGCACCTGCCCTTTGTCATCGAGCAGACGCTCGCGCAGGCCGGGGTGCTTGGCTTCCAGGTTGGTGACCAGCTCGCCGACTGTCGAGGCCGGTACCGAGACCACATCTTGGCCCAGAGTCAGCTTGCGCAGCGGCGTGGGGATCCGAACATTCGCCATGTCTGGTTTCTCCGTGTGTCCGTGTGATTGATCGCGTTGAAAAGGGTGTGTCGCGCCCGCGGATTGTGGCATAGAAACGACCCTCATGGACTCGCCTCTGTCCGCTCGGCAAGGGCTGGCTCAGCTCGTTTCGCTTCACAAAACCGGTGCGCGCTGCATCCGATCGCGGGCAGGCAGCACGGGACTTCTGGGCTCCAGCGACAGCGCGTATTCGGCGCTGGAGATCGCCCGCTTGGCCGAAGGCCTGCCGCCAAGCTGCCGCCCGCTTGTTGCCGTCGTGCAGGACGAAACCGAAGCGCGGCGGTTGCGC
>JAYRFD010000062.1:0-8345 GCA_041908565.1 Polyangia bacterium
GATCATTCGCAGCTCGCTGGGCTTCATCTCGATCGAGCAAGCTCGCGAGTCGCTGTTCCCGCTGGCCCACGACGAAGTGATCCGCCGCCTGCGCATCTATCACCGCGGCTCTGTAGTCGAAACCTAAGCCGCCTTACTGGCGCTGGCGCTGCAGCAGCAAGCGCAGCGACGGAAATCCCAGGATCACGGTCTGGGCAGCCCAGCCGGCGCGGGTTTCATAAAGCTGCAGGCGACCGGCCAGCGTCCAGGCGTACAGGCCTTCGCAGATGTGCGCAGCCACCGCGCCCACCAGCATCAGGCGCAGCATGGCCGGCGAAAAGATCGTCGTCACATGCTGCGCCCACAGATCGTACGCAGCAGACGATAGAGCCAGCACCGCCAGCAGCGACATCCCAAACAGAATGGATACCCACCACGCCCAGTGTGGGCGGTCCACCAGTTCAGGGCGCTGGGTCTTGGATGCAAGGGGGGGCGACATCATGCGCGCATCCTAATCCTGTCGCGCTGCGCGGCGATCGCTTTTCGTGGTGGGCCAGATATCGACATCGTTTCCCTGCCGACATCGTTTCCCTGCGGATCGCGGTCGGGCTCGTGATAAAGCCAGCCTCACCGAACCATGTTGAACGACCTTTTGATGCAGAAGCGAAGTCGCTGGCACCGCCTGGGCTGGGCCGGTGGGCTTTTGTGTTGTCTGGGCTTTGTCGCAGTCGCCGTCTGGCAAGCGCCGCTGGCCCAGGCGGGCGATGGCGACACCGCGGATGTGCCGCCTGGCACCGTGGCGTTTTTCGGCAGCGCCGACAGCCGCTGTCCCATGGGCTGGCGCATCTTGGCGGACAGTCCAGGCCGCTTGTTGGTTGGCGTCACAGCGCCCGATGCCGTCGGCAAGTCGGTGGGCAAGCCGCTTGCCGATCAAGAAGATCGCACGCACCAGCATGCATTTTCCGCGGCGGTCGACCTGCCCTACAAGTCGATCTCGGCCGCGGATGGTCCCAACGGGCAAGGGGCCGGTGCCAAGAAGTATTCGACGCAGGGCGAGACCGATCCAGCGACGTCGGGCCTGCCCTTTGTGCAGCTGACGCTGTGTGAAAAACAGTGAGGCGGACCATGCACATGTTCAATCGCATGTTCAACCGCACGTTCAACCGATCGGGCAGGCCCCTGGCATCGCGCTTCGCGCCGCGCGCTGCGTCGCTTGGCCTTCTTCCATGGCTGCTGTGGGCGGGCTGCGCCGGTGAAACGGCGATTGCCGGCGACGATCCGGATCGCATGGAAACGCCCGATGGCGGACCGCGCATTCAGTCGCAGGACTCGCTGCCGGCGGGCGCCGTGTCGTTCTTCAATCGCAAGACCTGTCCCGTTGGCTGGGAAGCCTACGCGCTGGCGGCGGGGCGCACCGTCGTGCCCAGCATCGGTCGCGATCCCGTCGGCAATACGCAAGGCGATCCGCTTTCTGACAGCGAAGAGCGCAAGCACAACCATCAGCTGTCGGGCAGCGTCAGCACCGATTCCGTCAGCTACGTCGGCATCGCGGGCGAAGCCAACCACGGTGTGGCGCGATCCGGCACCTATCCGCTGTCGCTAACCAGCGAGCCTGCCGCGTCCAACCTGCCGTACCTGCAGCTTCTGATCTGTCGCAAAAGCGGCGCTCCGAATCCGCAGAAGGCGCCGCCGCCCGTCGGAACGCTGCTGTTCTTCGCCGCATCGGCCTGTCCGCAGGGCTGGACGCAGCCGGCCTTGTCGCAGGGTCGCTTTCTGGTCGGCTTGCCCGAAGGCGCCAAGAGTGGCCTGGCCTTTGGCGCGCCTTCCTTGACGACCACCGAGGCGCGCGCGCACCGTCACACCGGCAAAGGCAGCATACAGACCAGCTCACACGGCATCGCGCTGGCCACCGGATCGGGCGCCGGCGGGTACGTGCGCAACGACCGCTACGCCTTTTCTGTCATGTCGACGGCGTCGATCGTCGATCTGCCCTACGTTCAGCTGCTGCAGTGTCAGAAGCAGTAATCGGCAGGCCCGCTGCCTTCGGACAGATCGATCGGTCGCGGGGCTGGCTGCGCGGCTGCGGTCCCTTGGGAAACTTCAGCGCAGCAGTTCCTGATCCGAACTTCACGACCGCGGCCCCGCATCGCAACGTCACCGCTGCGGATCGATCGTAAAGAGCGACAGATCGGCGATGCGATCAAACGGTGGCGGTGTGATCAGCTGGGCTAGCTGCGCGTCGACGTAGCCAAGCCACGCGGGGTCGATGTCGCAGCCGATGCTGTGGCGGCGTTCTTCGATGGCGACGCGCGTCGTGACGCCGCTTCCCGCAAACGGATCGACGACCAGCGCACCTGGCGGCGACAGCGCGCGCAGCAAGCGGCGGATCAGAGCTGCCGGCTTCTGCGTGGGATGGCCAACGCGCTCGCGATCATTGCCATTTAAGCGCGGAAGCTGCCAGACGTTGGTCGGGTTTCGTCCCTTTTGTACGCTTTCGGCGCGCAGGCGCTTGTCTTTCAAATAAATCGCCAGGCGTTTTTCATCATATGGTTCACGCACAGAATCCAGATCAAAATAATATGTTCCAGTCTTTGCGAACCAGGCGATCTCTTCGTGGCGATTGGCGAAAAAACGCTGCGCGCTGACCCCATTGGGGTAGTTCCAGACGATCAGGTTGACCAAGCGCAGCGGGCTGTGCTGTCGCAGATACTGCAACAAGGTCAGCAAATCACCCGATCCAGCTTCCGCTTGGTATTGCAGACCACCGAACAGGACAAAGTTGCCGTTATCGGCCAGGACTCGCTCGACTTCTTTTAGCCACTGAGCGGCCCAAGCCAGATAATCATGGTGATGATCCCAAGTCGCTACATTGATATTGTATGGCGGGTCGCAGATTAATAGTTGCACCGACTGTGCGGGTAGCTGGCGCAGCAGCCCCAGGCAGTCGCCAACCACGGTCAGGTGACGCGTCCGTTCAACGGGCAGCACCGGCAGCCGCTGCTGCGAGCGGTGGACCTGCCCCCGCTTGTGCAGCGCGTGCATGCCGCGGTGCCCGGCGTTGTGCTGTGCGCGATTGCCCATGCGATGCCGACCGCGCGCTTAGGGCGCGTCGGGCCGCGGCTCGATGGCGGGTTCGTTGCTGCGCTTAAGCCCTTCAGACTGGATGGCCGATCGGATGAACGCGCGCAAGAGCGCGTTGCGCTTCACCTTGCTGACGATCATCTTCAGGTCTTCGTACAGCGTCGGATCCTTCAGCAAGCCGCCCAGCGTCCCTTTGCCTTGCTGCGTTTCGTCGGCCAGCGTTCGCAGGATGCGCGCCGCCGCCGAAAGATCGCTGGCCAGGCTGTGGTTGTCGTCATAGACCAGCGCGTGGATGGCGCCTTTGCCTTTGCGGATCTCGGTGACGACAGCGCCCAGATCGACGCTGAGGTTCTTCAGTTCCGCAACCAGCTTGCTGCCGTCGTCTTTGTAAATCAGATCGTGCAGAGTGCCACTGCGCGTGCTGATGGCGGCCACGACATCGTCGACGCGCTGGATTGTTCGGTTCAGGTTGGCGGCGATCTGTCGCGCATCGCCAGTCATCGCCGTGACGTTGTCGGCAAGCTGCGGCTTGTACAGGATGCTGTGCAGAAGGCCGTTGCCGCGCTCGACGCTTTCCAACATGTTGGCGGTGGAATGCACAACGCGGCCCAGGTCGCGCGCCACTTGGTCGCTCAGCACGACGCGCACGCGGTCATCGACATGGCCGACCAAGTCGCGCACTTGGCCGATGCCGTCTTGCAGGGACGACACGATCTCCGTCAGGCCCTCGCTTTCGGCGGACTTCAAGGTGTCGCCGCTGGACAGCGCGGGAAATTCGGGGCTGCCGACCGAGATGTTGATGATCATGTCGCCCAGCAGGCCCTTTGAGCTCAAGCGCGCGATCGAGTCGCCGCGAATTCGATCGAGGTACTTGGACTGCACGCCCAAAAGGACGTGGACCTTTTTGATCTTGGGATCGCGATCAAACTGGATGCGCTGCACGATGCCGATGTCGACGCCGGCCAGACACACCGGCGCACCAACCACCAGGCCCGATGTGTTGTCGAACGATGTGTGCAGCAGCACCTTGCGCGAAAACAGGCTGCGCGATCGTCCTGCCAGGCCAATCACCAGGACCAGCGAGACCAAGGCGATGAGCACAAAGGCGCCCACCTTGGCCAAGCGATAGCCGTCGTCTTGGTTCATGCTCATCGAGAAGCTCCCTGGGTCGCTTTGGGGGACGACGCCGGTGCGGAGGATGCAGAAGATGGAGCGGCTGCCGCGGATGCAGCAGATGGAGCGGATCGCGCTGCGCGCTCCGTCGCAGTCAGCGAGTCGATCGCGGCCATGCTCATCGCGTGCACAAAGTCGTGGATGGCAGGATCCTGACTTTCGCGAAACGCATCGCGGGGCAGCGTCGCGCGAATCCGTCGATCGCTGAGCATGGCCATGCGGTCCGAGACCATAAACGCGCTGGCCATATCATGCGTGACCACCAAAGAGGTCACGTGCAGATCGTGCTGGATGGTGCGAATCAGCTCGTTGATGCGACGCGTGTTGATGGGATCCAGGCCGGTCGTTGGCTCGTCGTACAGCAGCACTTCGGGATCGGCGGCGATGGCTCGCGCGATGGCGACCCGCTTGCGCATGCCGCCCGATAGTTCGGCCGGCCGCATGTGTTCGATGCCGGGCAGGCCGACCTGGGCCAGCTTCTGCGCGACACGATCGCGTAGCTCGGGTTCCGACAGACGCAGGTGTTCGCGCAGCGGATAGGCGACGTTTTCCCCGACGGATAGTGAATCGAACAGCGCGCCGCCTTGAAACAGCATCGAGATGCGCCGACGCACCGGCAGAAGCGCCGCTTCGTGCAGGCCGACCAGTTCTTGCCCATCGAAGCGAATCGAGCCCGAGTCGGCGCGGACCAAGCCGATCAGCAGCTTGAGCATGACGCTCTTGCCGGTGCCGGATCCGCCCAGGATCGTCAGCGTCTCGCCGCGCTGCACAGACAGCGTCAGGTCTTCATAGATGACCTTTTCACCGAAGGCCTTGCGCACCCCGGCGAATTCAATCAGCGGGGTTGTCGGTGTGGGGGCTGGCGCGCTCATAACCCGAACCCCAAAAGCAGGTTGGTCAAGATGAAGTCGACGCACAGCGTGACCAGCGATGTGATGACGACGGTCTCGGTGGTGGCGCGGCCGACCCCTTCAGTGCCACCACCGGTCGACAGGCCCTTGTAGCAGGCGATGATGCCCAGCAGAAAGCCGAAGAACACGGTCTTGACCAGGCCGTGCATCACGTCTTCCAGCGCCACCGATCGCAGCATCGATTCCAGAAACAGCGTCATGCCGACACCCGAATCGACGCGCGCGACTACCATCGCCCCCAGCACGCCCAAGATGTCGGCAAAGACGGTCAATAACGGCAGCGCCAAGGTCGTCGCAGCGACGCGCGGAACCACCAGCTTGCGCACGGGATCGGCGCCCATGGCGCGGATGGCATCCACCTGTTCGGTGACCTGCATGGATCCCAGCTCTGCCGCGATGCCGGCGCCGACGCGTCCGCCGACCATCAGCGCGGTCAGTGCCGGACCTAGCTCGCGCACCAGCGACAGGGACACGACGCTGCTGACGTACTCTTTGACGCCAAAGCGCGTCATCTGCACGGCGAACTGCACGGTCATGACCATGCTGGAAAACGCCGCGGTCAGGATCGCGATGGTCAGCGAACGAATGCCCACCGCTTCCAGCTGATACACCAGCTCTCGTCGAGCCCAGCGTCCCGACAGACCTCCGCTTACCGCGCTGCGCAGGGTCTGCGCGCCCAGCAGGCTGATGCCGCCCACGGCCCGCAAGAAACGCGCGGCCCACACAATGGGGGCCAGCTTTTTGCCAGGCGCAGAGGACGGCGGAGCGGCCATGTCAGGTCCTAGTGCCCGGACAGCGTTCCGAAGCCGGCCAGGAACGCGGTGAAGTCGGGCTGTCGAGCTGCGAAGTGATCCGGGCCGCTGATCAGCTGCAGGTCATACAGGCAGCCATCTTTTTTTAGGACGACCAGATCCAGGGCGACGTGTACGCCGTCCATCTGTCCGCCGACCTGCGTGCGCAGCGCTTCGCGCCCGTCCAGGGTCTGGGTTTCGCGAGCGGTTTCCCGTCGAGCGGAAAGGCCAAACAGCAGGTGATTGGTCAGCACAGACAGCGGTGCATCGTCTTGGGCTGGACACTGCCCATTGACCACAATCGTGCCGCCTTGATCATGACGAAAGGCCAGGTTGGCGCCTTTGCTGCGGATGCGCTGCCAGGTTGCAGGCAGGGGCCCCACGCGATAGGCCACCGCGCCTTGACGGAAGACTCCGCCGGTGAAGGTCGCCGTCGGGGCACAGCCTGCAAGCGGCGAAAGACAAAGGCCCAGCAGAAGCCACCTTGCGATGCTCGACAAGCCGCCGCGACAAGCGACGACCCGCATGCTGGGTGAATCACCCGCACGCGCAGACGGCGCATTTTGCCGAAGCCAACAGCCCATGGATTCTTATCACCATCCGTCGGACAGGGCCCGCTGTCAAAGAATGTCTATGCACACCGGCTGTCCGCCTGCAGCAGAAGGCAGAAAAGACCCGCCCGCGCGACGAACCGCGAAGCACGGGAGGGCAACAGAGAAGCGGATGAAACGCGGATGAAAGACGGATGAAAGACGGATGAAAGTCGGAAGCGAAGCGGGAACGAAGCGGAAGAACCAGGGCGGCGAAGCGACGACGAGTGCGCGCCTTACTGCACGGTGAGGCTGGCTTCGTTGGAATAGTCAGACACACCCGCGGCCGAGGCTGCACGCACGCGGTACGTGTACGTCGAACCCGCGGTCACGTGCTGATCGTGAAAGACCAGGATATCGAAGGGAACGGTGTACTTCTGCACGAACTGGCCACCTGGATCTTTGCGCTCGATCCGAAACTCGTCTTCTGCCGTGGCGTGATCGGCCCAGGTCAGGTGGGCTCCGCCGCCCGACGGGACGACGTTCAAGTTGGATGGGGCGCCCAGCGGGGCCGATGATCCACAGCCAGCGGCCAAGACAAGCACAACGAACAAAGCCAGCGATGCTCTCATGAGGGTCTCCTTGCGGGATGCGCGATAAACGCAGGAATGTCGGTTGAGTCGGGTCAGACGCTAGTGCGTCGGATCCTGGATGACGAGCTCGCCCATCATGCCGCGCTCGGCGTGTTCCAGGATGTGACAGTGAAACATCCAGATGCCGGGCGGATCGTACTTCACGGCGAAGCGCAGCTTGGTGCCACGCGGCACGTTGACGGTGTCCTTCCAGCCCCACTGCACCGTCGGTGGAACGCCATCGATCGACAGAACTTGGAAGAACATGCCGTGCAGATGGAAGGGATGATCCATCTCGGGATTGGCTTGGATTTCCCAGATCTCAACGGCACCGCGCGGCACGGTGACCGGCGTGTTCATGGGCCACATCTGTCCGTTGATCTGAAAGGTCGCGCCGTTTTCTTCATCTTCGATCTCTTTAAGAACAAACGGACGCACCGGCGTGCTGCCATTTACGGCAACAGTACTGGGCTGGCGAAGCTCGGTTGGCAGCGGCGCCGGCGGCGGACCCGACGGGCCATAGACCACTTCCAGCAGGTCCTTGGGCCCTGGGTCGGGCAGGTTGTGGCCGCGATCGTAATAGACGTTTTGCAGCGCCAAGCGACCGACGGGCGGGCTGTCGAAGGTCAGAAGCACGTCGTAGCGCTCTCCCGGTGCGATGAGCAGGGTCTTTGCGACATAGGGCACGGGAAGCAGACCGCCATCCCAGCCGATGACATAAAAGCTGTGCCCGGGTAGCTGCAGGTTGAAGTAACGACCGTTCGATGCGTTGACCAAGCGCCAGCGCTCGCGCCCGCCGCTTTGAACCACGACGCGTCCATCGCGCATGCCGTTGACCAGCAGCACATTGCCGGGCCGGCCCAGCATGATGTCCAGCGGATCGACGCGTTCATCTAGCTGCCCGCTGCCCAGAAGCTTGACGTCATCCAGCACCAGATAGCGCTCGGCTGCTACGTCGATGGCAGCGCCGCCCCGCACGACCATCGGCGCATACAGGCCCTTTTCGACCTGCACGGGCGCGTTGATGTGTGGGTGATACCAGAAGCTGCCCGCATCGATCGCGGTGAAGCGATAGTCGAAGCTGCCGCCCGGTGGAATTTCCATCTGCGAAGACATCGATCCATCGTGCGCATTGGGAACACGCAGACCGTGCCAGTGAATCGTGGTTGGCACGGGCAGATCGTTTTGGAAGTGCACGATGACCTGATCCCCTTCGCTGACCTGCAGCATGGGACCCGGCACCGTTCC
>JAYRFD010000063.1:0-12510 GCA_041908565.1 Polyangia bacterium
CGATCGGTCTGTTCGATTCGGTCGGCTCGATCGGTCGGCTCGATTCGGTCGGCTCGATTCGGTCGGCTCGATTCGGTCGGCTCGATTCGGTCGAATCAGATCCATTCGATCCGCAGCCGGCAAGCCGAGCGCCACAGGCGACTGTTGACCCGGACGGCGGAACCTTGCTTTGATGCCCTCTATGCTGATGACATTCTTCCGCGAAGAGCACGAGATCTTCCGTCGCTCGGTAAAGACCTTTCTTGAAAAAGAGGTGGTGCCGCACGTCGACGAGTGGGAGCGCGCCGAGCTTTTCCCGCGCGAGATCTTCAAGCGCTGCGGCGAGCTGGGCTTCCTGGGCGCCCACTATCCCGAGGACGTCGGCGGTGCGGGCGGCGACAAGGGCGACTTCTGGTACAGCGCGGCCTGGGCCGAAGCCCTGGTGCACGGCCGCTGCGCCGGCTTGGCCATGGGCCTGATGGTGCAAAGCGACATGGCGACGCCGATCATCGGCGAGCTAGGCACCCGCGAGCAGAAGGAAGAATTCTTAATCCCGGCGCTGCGCGGCGAAAAAATCGCGGCATTGGGCGTCAGCGAGCCCAACTGCGGCAGCGACGTCGCATCCATTCGCACGACCGCTCGCCGCGTCGGCGATGAGTACGTCATCAACGGCGCCAAGTGCTGGATCACCAACGGCACGCGCGCCGACTTCATCACCTTGGCGGTGCGCACCGGTGCCGAGGGATCCGGCTATGGCGGCATCTCGCTGGTGCTGTTCCCGACGGATACCAAGGGCTTCAAGGTCAACCGCAAGATCAAGAAGATCGGCAACCACGCGTCCGACACGGCCGAGCTGTCCTTCGAAGACTGCCGCATCCCGGTGCGCAACCTGCTGGGCGAAGAGAACGCCGGCTTCTACTACATCATGATGAACTTCCAGGGCGAGCGTCTGGTCGCCGCCTTGGGGGCCGTTGCCGGCGCGCAGCAGTGCCTGGACGAGACGATCAAGTACACCAGCGAGCGCACAGCGTTTGGTCGCCCGATCCTGAAGTTCCAGGTGTGGCGCCACACCTTCGCCGAGCTGGCGACGCAGATCGAAGCCGCACGCTGGCTGACCTACCGCGCTGTCGATCTGTTCAACCGCAAGGAAGAAGCGGTCAAAGAGATCACCATGGCCAAGCTGTTCGCCGGAGAGCTGGCCTGCAAGGTCGCCGATCGCTGCATGCAAGCGCACGGCGGCTTTGGCTATGCCGAGGAATTCCCCGTGTCGCGCTATTACCGCGACATTCGCCTGATCACCATCGGCGGCGGCACCAGCGAGATCATGAAAGAGATCATTTCGAAGCGGCAGGGCTGGGGCTAGGCCGTGAAGGTCCTGGTCGCGGACGCGTTTTCGGAAGCACACCTCGACGGCTTCCGGCGGTTGGGCTTGGTGGTCGACTACCAGCCGACGATTGCCGCAGCCGAGCTGCCCAAGGTCGTCAGCGACGCACAGATCTTGGTCGTACGCAGCAAGCAGGTCAGCGCCGCTGCCATCGAAGCGGCCAGCGGTCTAAGCCTGATCGTCCGCGCCGGGGCCGGCGTCAACACCATCGCCATCGAGGCCGCCAGCCGCCGCGGCGTCTTCGTCGCCAACTGCCCCGGTCAGAACGCTATCGCCGTCGCTGAGCTAGTCATTGGCCTGCTGGTTTCGCTGGACCGCCGCATCCCCGATCAGGTCGCTGATCTGCGCGGCGGCACCTGGAATAAGAAGGAATACAGTCGAGCCCAAGGTCTGTACGGCCGGACGCTGGGCCTGCTGGGCCTGGGCTCGATTGGGCAGGCTGTCGCCAGCCGAGCGCGGGCGCTGGGCATGAACGTCGTCGCCTGGTCGCGATCGCTGACGGCAGAGCGGGCGCGGATCCTGGGCGTCAGCCGCGAAGCGACGGTGCAGGCGGTGTGCAGTCAGTGCGACGCGCTGAGCATTCACGTCGCGTACACCAAAGACACGCACGGCCTGCTGGGTGAAGCGGCGCTGTCGGCTCTGCGTCCGCGCGCCCTTTTGATCAACGCCGCACGAGCGGAAGTTGTCGACGGTGCTGCGCTGCGCCACGCCATCGCCGAAAAGGGGCTGCGGGTGGCGCTGGATGTCTTCGATCACGAACCAGAAAAGGCCGAAGGCCGCTTCGCCGATGACATCGTTGCGCTGCCTGGCGTGTATGGCACGCACCACGTCGGGGCCTCGACCGAGCAGGCGCAGACCGCAATTGCCGACGAGACGCTGCGCATCGTCGCAGCCTTCGTGCAAAGCGGCGATGTGCCGAACTGCGTCAACGTGCTGCCCGCCAGTCGCACCCCCGCCCGCGCCGAGCTAATCATCCGCCACGTCGATCGCGTCGGTGTGCTGGCCGATGTCCTGGGGGCGGTGCGCCGTCACAACATCAACGTCGAAGCGATGCACAACACGATCTTCGAAGGCGCGCGCGCGGCCTGTGCTCGCATTCGCTTGGGTACGCGTCCCAGCGCCGAGCTACTGGCCGAGATCCGCGGGCGCGGCGACATCATCCACGTCGACGTGATCGACCTGCCCGACAGCCAACCAGACGCTTAGTACGGGCGGCTTTGGTGTCGTGCGTGACGGGCCAGCGCCAGCTATTCCGCGTCGGGGCCGTTGCGCAACGTCTCGGCCACAAGCTCAACCAAGTTGAAGTGGTAGACGACCAGGAAACAGATGGCCAACACGGCGACGGTCCGCAGCGCAAGCCCGCCCAGCAAGCGAAGAAGCGACCACGTTCGTACGGCCCGTGGATCGGCGACCAAGCGCCGCGCCGCCGACGCGGACAGCCAGGCCAGCACCGTCCCGAAAAGCCCCAGCACGAAGATCGGGAAGGCCAGCGCTCCGCCTTGTGCCCACAGGGCCACCGCCGACAGGAAGGCGGACAGCGGCGCGTAGTACCAGACCTCGAATGGAGCCGGCCACAGGACGGCTCGGCTGCGCCAGATCGAAAGCGCGGCGCCGCCCAGAAGAAAGATCCAGGACGCGATCGCCGCAAGCTGCCGTAAAGAGGCGCTCTTGCAAGCGCGTAGACCTTCGCTTTCGATCAACGGCCACGGCGCTTCGGGAAAGACATGCAGCGCCGCGTAGTGAGCACGGGCCGACTCAATTCGCCGAGCCCGCAGATCGGCTTCGGCCTGCGCGCGATGCCCTTGGGCCGACCACAGGCTGCGCGGAAAGCGCTGATGCAAAAGGGCGAACTGCTGCGTGGCGGCCGCGTCATCGCCCAGACGCAGCGACGTGTCGGCAACCAAGAACAGGGCCTGATCGGCCAGCGCGAACTGCGGACTTTCGGCCAGCAGCGTCAGCAGGCGCGCGCGGCGTTCTGCACTGGCTTCGCCCGTCGATCGCAGGATCTGCTGGAAGGTGACCAGGGCCGGCGCACCGCTGCGCAGCGCGGCATTTAGCTGCAGCAGTCGCTGGTTGGCGCGACGCAGCAGGCGGCTCTGCGGATACAGACGGACCAGGGTGCGATAACAGCGACGGGCGGACTCTGGATCGGCCAGATGATCTTCGTAAAGCTGCGCCGCTTCAAACAGCGCTTCGGGGGCTAGTTCATGACTGGGTGCTTGGACCGAAAGCGCTTCCAGATCGCGCGCCGCTTGTCGCTGTCGTTCACTGTCACCAGTGCCGATCAGCCGCAGCGCCGCTTCAAAGCGCGCCTGCAGGGCAGTGCCAGCCCGCGCATCGAACCCCGGCTCGGGTCGGGCTGCGCCGCCATCGACCGCTGTCGCTACACCTTCGGCCGTCGGTGCGCCCGGTTCTTCGGCAGAATCGTCGACCGCTTGTTCCGCCGATTCATCGGCCAGCGAGCCCTGCAGCGGCTCGGTCGGCGCGGCCCCAGCCCCGACGGGCAACAGCCCGATCCACACCAGCCACGCGACGGCCCACCAAGCGGCGCCCCTTGGGCTAATTAATCGCCGTCGGTAAGGCCAGCACGAAGGGAGAGATCGATGCATCGAACGAGGTCCCATCCGGCCGCACCATCTGGTAGCTGCCGCGCATGGTGCCAAACTGCGTCCGCAGCACGCACTGGCTCTGGTACGTAAACGACTGGCCAGGCGCCAAGATCGGCGTCTCGCCCACCACACCGGGACCACGCACCTCTTCAACGTGTTCGTTGCCGTCGGTGATGATCCAGTGGCGGCTGATCAGCTGCGCGGTCTGGTCACCGACGTTGGTGATGGTGATGTTGTAGGCGAAGAAGTACAACTTGACCGCCGGCTGTGATCTCTCAGGAACATAGCGAGCACGGGCCTGGATGCGAATTCCGTGGGTGGTGGTATCAGACATGGCTGCGCTGTCGAACGCGATAGTTCATCCAGCGCTTGCGGAACAGACGCGGCGCTTGTGTTCTAAATCGTGGCGAAGCTGGCTTCGGCGATGTCTAGCGCGCTGCGGTCGGCGGTGTTCAGAAGCTCGGCCTTGGCCATCACGCCCGGCAGCACGTTGCCGGCGAAGTACAGCGCGATGTGGTGCTTCCCTTGATAGAACGCGTGGTCGGCGTGGCCTTCGGGAAGCTCTGCTCGCTTCGCTTCGCCCAGCACGGCCTGTTCCAAAAGCAGCCAGCCCACCGTCGTTTCGGCCAGCATTTCCAGATAGCGCGTCGAAAACAGCGGCACCATCTCAAGCTGCCCGCTGAAGAACCACTGCATCAGCTTCATCGTCGACGTCTGCAGCGCCGCCGCCGCCTGGCTCAAAGTCGCCACGGCCGGGCCGTAGACCTTGTGATCCTTGTAGCGCTCGATGAAGGTGTTGACGTCTTTTTGGAAGGCCTGCGCGAAGGCGCCGTTCTGCATCGACAGCTTGCGGCCGATCAGGTCCATGGCCTGGATGTGATTGGTGCCTTCGTAGATCGAAAACACCTTGCTGTCGCGGCAGTACTGTTCGATGCCGTAATCCGCCGTGTAGCCGACGCCGCCCAGGGTCTGGATCGCCGTCTCGCAGATGCGGAAGGCCTGATCGGATCCATAGGCTTTGACGACCGGCGTCAAAAGCTCGATCTGCCCCAAGTGATAGTTGGCGTCGCCGACCCCGTCGGTGGTGGCGATGTCATAGCGATCGCGGTGCGCGGCCAGCTTGCAGATCAGCGCGCGGATGCCTTCGACGCGCGCCTTCATGTCGATCAGCATGCGACGGATATCGGCGTGCTCGATGATCGGCACGCGCGGAGCCGTCGGATCTTTGAAGTGCTTAACCGATGGGCCCTGCTTGCGTTCACGCGCGTAACGCAGCGCGTTAAGGTAGGCCACCGAGGCAACGCCCAGCGACTGCACGCCGACCGCGATGCGCGCGGCGTTCATCAGCAGGAACATCTGCCGCATGCCCTGCCCTTCGCCCGCTGAGCCCCCGACGATCTCGCCAACGCAGGCGCCGTTTTCGCCGTAGTTCATGACGCAGGTAGCGTTGGCGTTTAGGCCCATCTTGTGCTCGATGCGGCCGACGTTGACGTCGTTTCCGCCGGTGATCTTGCCGTCGGCATCAAAGCGATTCTTGGCCACGATGAACAGCGACAGGCCCTTGGTGCCGGCCGGTGCTCCTTCGGCCCGCGCCAGCACCAAGTGGATGATGTTGTCGGCCAGGTCGTGATCGCCGCCCGAGATGAACATCTTGGTGCCGCTGATCAGGTACGTGCCGTCGGCCTGCTTGACCGCCTTGGTGCGCGCCGAGCCAACGTCCGATCCGGCGTGCGGCTCGGTCAAGCACATGGTGCCGCCCCACTCACCCGAGTACATGCGGTGCAGGTAGCGTTCTTTCTGTTCGTGCGTGCCGAACTGCTCGATGACTTCGGCCGCGCCCATGGCCAGGCCGGGATACATGTTGAAGGCGACGTTGGCGCCGCACAGGAATTCCTCGACGGAGGCCGCGAGTAGCTTGGGCGCGCCCATGCCGCCCCATTCAGCGCTGGTCGATGTCGTGCGCAGACCGGCTTCAAAGATCTTGGCCCAGGCGTCCTTGAAGCCCGGCGGCGTCTGGACCTTGCCGTCTTCCAGCTTGCAGCCCGTCTGGTCACCGATGCTGTTCAGCGGTCCCAGCACCTCGCTGGCGAACTTGTGCGCCTCGCTGAGCACCATGCGCGCGCCGCTTTCATCGAAGCTTTTGCTGTACAGCTTCGACGACAAGAGGTCGGCCATCCCGAACTGCTCGAAGAGCACAAACTGAATCTCGCGGAGATCGGCGACGAAGAAGTTCTGGTTCTGCGACATCGGCTTGTTCCTTGCTGTCGAAGTCGGTTGCTGTGCCCGACAATTGCGCACCGCGGTGCAACTAGATACTGCAACTATCTAGTCAGATGCCGCAGCGCGTTGTCAACGCTGCAATCGACGCACGTCGGCGACAGCGCACCGCCGCAGCGCCAAGCGATCGCTGGTCTGTGCCGCAGCACAGCAAACGCCCACGCCAAAACCGGCGGCCTGGGGGTCGCTACTTCTTGCGCGGCAGGTTGTCCCAGGCGCCTGGGCGCCCCCCCGATGTCGGGACGCGGGGCGAAGACTGCTTGGCCTTGCCCAGCTTGTTCAGGACATCCAGCGTCCGATTGGCCGGAGAGCTTGTGCCCGTCAGGTACGGCGACGGATCGACGTTCTGCGCCGCTGCTCCGCCGAAGCCCTTGGGCCCCCCGCCCTTGTCCGTGTCCTCGGCAAAGTCCGATGACGTATCGATGCCCAGATCGTCCAGCTTGCCCGGCGTGGCCGCTGGCCACACACCGGCTGACTTGGGCAGCGTCACGGGCTCTTCGACGGAGACCGGGGCGGCCTTGGCCGGGGCCTGCGTCAAAGCCGGCGGTGCGGTCAGCGACGCATCGGTGATCGGCTCGGCCTTCTGTTCTGACGTTGGCGGCCCTTCGTCTTCAAAGCCATCGCCACCGCTGGACACCATCCGCGACGGAGGTGTGGTGGGATAGTCATCCAGGATAGGCGCCGGGGCGGGCTCGCGACGACCGCGGATCGGCTGCGGTCGGGCGGCGGGGGCCACTGCGGGTCGAGCGGGCGCCGGCGGCCGGGCCGGAATCTGCAGCTCGCTGCCTCGCGCCATCATCGTGCTGTCGAGATGCGGCAGGCTCTCCCACTCGTCTTCACCGCTGGTTTCCTGGGCCATCACCAGGGCGTTTGGCTCTGGCAGAGCAGGCGCTGGCTCGATGGTGGTCGCTGGAACGTGGGACATGCCGCCCGCCCGTCCTTCGACGGGAGGCGCCGAGCTACTGGCTCGCCCACCCACTGGAACCGCCACGCGCGGCCCAGCGGCTGGCGCTGCAATGGGTGCAACAGGGACCGTCGGACGACGGGGCGGTGCTGGCTCTGCCGCGATCGGCGTCACGATGCGCGGTGGCCCAGCGTTCAGCGTCGGGGGTTCCAGATCCAGATCGGGCGCCGGGCCGCGACGAACGCCAGGATCGCTGCTCGATCGACCGGCTGGACTTGGCGGCGCGCTCTTGGCGGCACCTGCGGTCGGCGCAGTGATCGGCTCGGCCGGACCTGCCGGACGCGCGCTTGCAGAGATCGGCTGCACGCCCTGCGTCGGCGATCGCACTGGGGTTGCCGGTGCTGCGATGTCGGTCGCTGGACGCTGTGAATTCGTGGCAATCGGGGTCTGTGCTCCCGTCGCTGATCGCGCAGGCGGGGTCACCTGGATCGGCCCCTGTGCTCCCGTCGCTGATCGCGCAGGCGGGGTCACCTGGATTGGCGCCTGTGCACCAGTCGCCGATCGCTGCGGAGTCACCTGAATCGGCGCTTGTGCACCAGTCGCCGCTCGCTGCGGAGTCACCTGAATCGGCGCTTGCGCTCCGGTCGCTGATCGCGGCGGGGTCACCTGGATCGGCGCCTGCGCAGCCGTCGCGGAACGGCCCGGCGTAGCCCCACGCACCGGCTGAACCAAGGATGGATCGGGCGGTGCGGGTAGCTCGCCACGCGGTGCATTCTCAAGCGGCGACCACTCCAGGTTGGCCGGAGCCATCACTTCCTGCAGATCGACATCGAGCGTCTGCAAGCTGACCGACTGCCAGGACACCGATGCGGGCGCTGACGGCGCGCTGGGCGGCGGCGGTGGCGGCGGCACCAGCGCAGGTGGTGGCACCGGCGACGGGTTCATGCCCGCCGACAGAGTCTGGGCCATCGGCGGCGATACAGGGGCCACGGGCGAAGGAGGAGTTGCAGGCGCTGCCGGCCCACCGCTGCGACGCTGCAGCACATCGCGAATGTTGGCGGGCAGGCTGTCGAAGCTCAGGATCTGCGTCGATGCAGCATGCAGGTCCGAGTCATCGGCCAGCGACTGTGGCAAAGGCGGCGCTGCGGACACTTGCGGCATCAGCGAAGACGGCGTGCTGACGCGCGGGCTGCCCGGCATCGGCTGGAACAAGGCCGGCGCGATCTGCGGCGCGGCCAAGGGCTGCGGTGCCTGGGCAGGTCCCGACGGAGATCGCCCCAGCCGCTTGGCCAGCAGCGCTTCGACCTGATCGCGCGACAGGATGTGGGTCTGCTGCGCGTGTAGCTCGTCGTTGCCCAGCCCCTCGTCGGGTGGACTATCGCCCACGATGTACGTGGACTCGCTGTGCAGGCCAGGCAGGTTGGGCAGTCCCGGCGTGTCACGCAGCAAGATCGCGGTCTCGTTGCCACTGGGCAGAGACGGTGCGGGCATCCCGCGTAAGGCAGGCGGGGCCGTCTTGGCCGAAGCGTGCGCCGGTGCAGCCCCCCGCGGCATGGTCTGCGCCGACGGAGACGAGGACGCGACGGGAGGATCCATCAAGCCAAGCTCGGTGGCCGATACGCGCGGACGCTGGAAGGTTGGAACATCCAGATCGTCGCCCGCCTCGTCGGCGATCTCATCGGCGTCCAGCATCTCGGGCATGCTGACGGCCGACAGGACGCGCATCTGCTGCATCGGATTGATCAGCGGCGCGCTGGCTTCTAACTCGGCCGGCGACAGTTTTTCGCCGAAGGCCGCGGTGAACTGGGTGTATTCGGCGTCAGGACCCAAGACATCGGCGAGCAGGTTTTCACCAAACGCCTCTTGCCGGCCCGGCGTGATCACAAAGTCATCCAGAGATCGCAGCTCGCGATCCCGCTCACGCGCGAACATCGTCAGCATGTAGCGCGAAAGCTGCGCCGGGCCATAGCCGGGATAGCGTTCCAGCAAGAAGGCGCGCAGGGACTCGGCGAACTCTTCGCCGTCCTGAAAGCGTCGCTCCTTCTGCTTGGCCATCGCCCGCTCGATGATGATCTCCAGGCCTGAGCTGATGTTGGGCCGAAGCTCACGAATCGGACGCTTGCGCGCATCGCGCACCGCGAACAGAAGCTCGATCTCGGTCTGCGCGTGAAACGGCGCGGCCAGCGCGACCATCTCGTAAAGCAGCGTGCCCAGCGAAAACAGGTCCGAACGACCATCGAGCTTTTTGCCCATGGCCTGCTCGGGCGACATGTACTTGACCTTGCCCTTGATGACGCCGGTCTTGGTCTGCGATCGCGCACCGGCCGCCTTGGCAATGCCGAAGTCGCACAGCTTGACCTCACCCGCGTACGAGATCAGCACGTTCGATGGCGAGACATCGCGGTGCACGATGTTCAGCGGCACGCCGGCGCGATCGGTCAAGTGGTGCGCGAAGTGCAAGCCGCGCGCGACCAGCATGCAGATATAGGCCAGGTGCTCCTCGGGAATGTACTCCTGCGCCTGCCGCGATTTTTCCAGCAGGGCGCGCAGATCCTTGCCATCGACGTACTCCATCGAGATGAAGTACTCGCTGCTGGTCTTGCAGAACTCATAGATGCGCGCGATGTTCGGGTGCTTCAGAAGCGCAGTCAGGCGCGCTTCGTCGATCAGCATGTGGATGAATTCTTCATCCTCGACGAGATGCGCGAGCACACGCTTCACCGCCATCAGGTGCAGGCGACCTGCCGCGTCCGCTGTCTTGGCGCGGTAGATCTCTGCCATACCGCCGAAAGCAATCCTGTCGAGCAGGTGATAGCGGCCAAGTTGTTGCGCTTGCTGCATAGACCGGTGCTAACGACGGTATCACCAGCGACCTCCGAGGATCAATTGCTTCTCCGGCGCTTCTCCGACACTTCGCGCTCGCCGGTTCCCGCCGAGTGGGTGCTTCCCGGATACGGGTCCGCGCTGCGCTGGGCACAGCGCTGCCACGTCAGAATTGCCGGTGTCGGAATTGCTGGCGCGGTACGCGCTCAGTCGTCGAGCATCTGGATGCGGGAAGGCGCGGCGGGCTCGGTCACCGTCGGTGTCTTGGGCGTCTTGGGTGTCTTACCCGAGGGTTTCCGACCGTCACTCGCCTTGTCGCTGGGCGCCGGCTTGCGGCTGCTGGTCGACGGCGGCTGCACGGGTGGAGCCGGGCTTGGCTGCGGCTCTGGCGAGGTCACGGCATCGGCTCGGCTGGGGGTCTCGGGCTTGCCGGTCGCCGACGGAATACGGTTCATCGGGGCGGGCTTGGGTGGACGCAGCAGCCACACGGTGACCGCTCCGCTTGTCGCCAGCAGCAGACCGCCCAAAAGCAAGCTCAGCAAAAGTGAGCTGCTCTTTTTCTGCTCGACCTGCTGCCCCACCATGCGACCGAGCATGCTGGGGTGCGACAGGGAACCACTCACCTCAGCGGGCACGCCAGGCTGCAGACCTGGAATCGGCAAGGTGGCGGCTGCCGCACGCGCGCTGGCCGACAGCGTGACAGCTGGATAGCTTGAGCTACCACTGGCCGCCAGGTTCTTCAGCGTCGACGCGACCTGTTCCATGCTGGGACGCTCTTCACGCTTCTTGGCCAGCATCGACGCGATCAAGGTCGTCACACCGGGATCCAAGCCAGGCACCAGCGATTCAATCGGCGGCGGATCTTCACACAGGTGCATCGCCACCACGCCGACGCCTTCGCCGGGAAACGGCGGTCGCCCGGCCAGCATTTGATACAGGATCACGGCCAGCGAATAGACATCGGATCGACCATCGACTTCGGACGCGCCTTTGCACTGCTCGGGCGACATGTACGTCGGCGTTCCGAAGACCATGCCGGGACGCGTCAGGCCGTCGCTGCCGGCCTCAGGCGCTAGCTTGGCGATGCCGAAGTCCAACAGCTTGACGCGCTCGCCCGCCTGCATGTCTGGATCGCGTACCAGCATGATGTTGCCGGGCTTCAGATCGCGGTGAACGATGTTGGCGCTGTGCGTGGCCGCCAAGATCGACGCCAGCTGATACGCAATGCGCAGCGCGGTGGTGCTGCCCAGGCGCCCGCCACTGCCGCTCATGCGCTGGGTCAGCGTCTCGCCCTGCAGATACTCCATCACCAGATAGGCACGCCCGTCGGGCAGATAGTCGCAGTCGAAGATCTGCACCAGGCCCGGGTGTTCGACCCGATTGACGGCCCGCGCTTCATTAAAGAGGCGAGCCACCGTCTCTTGATTTCGCGCGTGCTCGGCGCGCAGGACCTTGATGGCAACCCGGCGTCCGATCTGCTGATGCGTCGCCTCAAACACAGACCCAATCCCGCCCTGCCCGATGGGGCGATTCACTCGGTACTGGCCGAGCTGCGTGCCGACAATTGGGTCCATTAGCCAGATAGTTTCCGTGAAGCCAGAGGCGAATGCAATCACCGCGTACCCGACGCGAAATGCGTCGGCGTTCGGCCCCGGCTAGCCACGCAGGCGCAGAAGCGCAGCCGGCTGCAGGCGGGCCGCCCGCAGCCCCGCCGGCACGGCCGCCACCAACATCAGGATCAGCGCCGGAGCCAAGGCAACAAGGCTGGCGCGGACCCCGAACTCGATCGGCACAAAGTCCGAGATCCGCATCAGCCGCTGCTGAAAGATCCACGTCGCAAGCTGGGTGCAGGGCAGGCACAAAAGGGTTGCACACAGCGACAGCAGCAGCACTTCAGCAAAGACGCAGCGCAGAAGATCCAGATCGCTGAAGCCCAGGCTGCGCAGCAGTGCGTATTCGGCGCGACGATCGCTGACCCCGACCAGCACAACGATGAAGATCAGAAGCAGACCGACGGTGGCGCCCAGGTTTCCGTACAGGCGCACAAACGCCACCAGCGCATCGCAGCCCGCCAAGCTGATGCGAGCGATCGGCGCCCACGGCACGACGCGCGTCACCTGCGAAAGCGCGCGCAAGCGGGTTTCCAGCGCCTGCGAATCCGCAGCGTGGTCGGTGGCGATGGCTCCGCTGGGGCCGGCCTTTTCATCGAATGACAGCGACGGTGATGTGTGCTCGGCAGCCCGCAGCACCACTGCCGCAAAACGTAGCGGCCCCGGCTGCAAGCTGCGCAGCGTGGCGCGCGAAACGAACACCTGATTGATCGCGTAGTTCGTGCAGACTCCGATGATGCGCAGCCGCCTGCGATGCTGCGGAGCGGCCCCGGCACCGACGTCCAAGTCATCGCCGACCTGCAGACCCAAGGTCTGCGACAGGCGCAGGTTGATCACAACCTCGGCCGCGTCTTCGATAACTACTGGCAGTACGAGTCGCAGGGTGAGCAAGACCCCTATCTTGGCACCATCGCTTTTTCTCTC
>JAYRFD010000064.1:0-2391 GCA_041908565.1 Polyangia bacterium
GACGCTGCAGCGCTTCATCCAGCGCCGCTTCCTTGTTCGTCGTCAGCACCGCTACGCCGGAATACTGTTCCAAGCGCTGCAAAAGATAGTTCACGGCCAGGTTGCCGTATCGGTCGTTGCTGCTCTTCACTTCGGTGCGTTTGGCGAACAGAGAGTCCGCTTCGTCAAACAGCAGGACGGCATGCGCGCGCTCGGCTTGATCGAAGACCTTGGCCAGCTGCTTTTCTGTCTCGCCGACCCACTTCGACACCACCTGCGCAAGATCGACCTGATACATGTCCAGGTCCAGGGCCCCAGCGATCAGGCCGGCCAGCATGGTCTTGCCGGTGCCGGGGGGGCCCGAAAACAGCGCGATCATTCCGCGACCGTACCCGATGCGCTCGTCGAAGCCCCACTCTGTGTACACCTGGCGAGCGTACAGCGCGCGGTTGATGAACTCGCGCACGCGGAACATGTCCTCTGGTGGCAGCACCAGATCTTTCCACTTGGCGACCACGGTGATGCGACGCGCCAGATCGGCTAGCTCATTGCGCAGGCGACGCCCGATACCGGCTCGCAGCTCAGCATGTCCGATCTGACCGCTGGGCCGCAGACGCGCGATCGCCAGGCCTTCTTGCGCGGTCTCAGAGATCTCGCCCGGGGTCAGCTTGAATGCGCGTGCCACCGACGGAAGTTGCAGATCTGATCCGCGGGCCGGGGGCGGGATCAGGCGCTCCCACAGCTCTTGCCGGACCGCTTCGGACGGCAGGCTAACTTCCAGCTCTTGCAGCGAACGAAGGATCTTGAAGCGCGGCGGCTGCAGCGTTTCGACGCCAAAGATCACAAGCGATGGATAGTTTTCAAAGCGCCGCAGCAGAGCCCGGCCTTGATCGGCCAGCGCTGCTTCCGTCAGCGGACCGATGTACAGCACGGCCCCACGCAGCAAGGCCTCGCGCTGCACGCGGCGCAAGGTCTCTTCCAGTGCGTTGGGTTCGACGGACAGCAAGTTGAAAGCCAACAGGGGCTTTCCGACATAGGCGGCTGCACGCGTCGAGATCTCGCGCTTACCGACTCCGCGACCACCCCACAGCAGAAGCCACGGCAGCTTGGCGGCCGAGCCCTGCTTGCTGGCCATGGCGAACGATGAACACAGCTGCTCAATCTGCTCGCGCAGTGGCGCGTCCAGAAGCAGGTTGTCGACCCGCGGCTCGCCCATCCGCAGCTCGGAATAGTTGCTCAAGTTCGACGACAGTTCGTTGCGCCCAAACAACACCGAAAGCAGATCGAAGGTCGGCTGGATCGCGCGGTAGTACACCGATCCATAGCCCTCTGGAGTCTCGACGGGCATGGCCTGCACCAGCCGCCACGACAGCAAGGGGCGATCGGGATCCAGCGCATCCAGCAGATAGATGCGCTCATCGCGCTTCATGCGATGCAGCAGTGACACCATGGCCAGGTCAACGCCGCGGCGATTGCTCTGACCGCGCAGCAGCTGAAAGACCTCGGCCAGTGGTGCATCGACATGCGGTGCAATGGCCACCACCAGCGCTTCCAGTTCCATCGGGCGCAGCCCCAGCGTGGCAACCAAGCGACCGATGGGGGCGTTCTTGCGCAGCTCCGGCAGCTTCTGCTCGACCGCTTCCAGCGATCGCTGCAGCTCGGCCAGATCCAGCGGGCCGGTACTGCCGCTCTTTCTGGCCTGGCGACGCACGGCGAAGATGTTTTCGATCTCAGCGATCGATGGATGCTCGGGCTGTGGGCGCAGCTGGCCACGCTGAAAGTGGCGCAGGCACAGCTCTGCCATCAGCCACACCCGATTGACTTCCGCCTGCAACCACTTCCGAGCGGGCTGCTGTTCCTCTTCGCTATACATCGGCTGCTCGGCACTCATGACTGGATCGTTCCTCCACCGCCGCTGCTGCTGCCGCCACCACTTACCTGCGCGCTTCCGCTGTCATCCGGCGCTAGGTAGTCGGCCGCCGAGATCTGCGAGTCCGGTACAAACTCCATGGCCATGCCCTCTAGCGTAGAGCTCTCATCATCATCGTCGACGGCTTGCTCTCTGTGCTCTCTGTCATCTTCCCTGCGCGAACTGGACCACAGGTTCAAAAGCTGGCTCTGCACTTCCGGAGTCGCCATCGCTTGCGCCGGCTGTGCCGCAATCAGCGATGGGGCGATCTCTGACTCGGTGCTGGAAGAAGGAAGGTGAGCCTTCTCTGGGTTCTCAAGCGCCTCTGCAAACAGACTCTCGGTCTCTTTGTGGTCTAGCGCTGGCATCCCCACCCTCCCCACCTGGGCGTCGCTACAGACACAGACATCTTGCGGCATCGTACCATGCCAACAGGGGCGGCGTCTGCGCGTTCTTTCGCCCTGGTTGCGAGGGCTTAGCTGGGTCGCTGCAAGCGCGACTGC
>JAYRFD010000065.1:0-2360 GCA_041908565.1 Polyangia bacterium
TGCGTCTGCGTCTGCGTCTGCGTCTGCGCCGCTGCAATCCGAAGGGACGGCGGAGATCGAGCGGGAGCCGTTGGTGGACCCGGCACCGGAATGCACGCAGCAAGAGCTTGTGCCCTACGGAGCCGAGGTGGGACGCGCCTATCGTCGACAGGTACGCTGGGCGTTTGCGGCGGCCCTGTGTCTGGGCCTGGGCCTGGGCACGCTCAGTTGGAAGCTGCGCGGCCCCGCGCCCAAGCTCAGCGCACGCGCCGCGGTTGCATCGGAAGCGGCCCCGGCTGCGCTGCCCGTTTCAGCGGCCCCAGTGCATGCACCGGCAGTTCCTCGCGTATCGACACCGCGCCCTGCGGATGTGATGCCACTTTTACCCCCGCTGCGCGCGCTGGATGAAGCGGACCCGGATGTCCGGCCAACGGCGTCGCCTGGTTCAGACATCGTAGGCGACTGGGCCTTGCCACCCATCGCAGGAAGCGGATCTAGGGCCACGCCGAGCCCGGCACTGACCAACCCGCAGGCAGAGCCCATGAGCAAGCGTGTGCTTACCGCGCAGATCGCCGCGGTGACGCTGACCCGTTTGCCGCCGCCCCCAATGGTGCGACCGGACCAAGACGAGGACGACGAGACACAAGACGAAGACGATGAAGCGGCCGCGCCCCCCATCACGCACATTCAACTGGTCGACTGAGGTGAGCAAACCGAATGGCAAGCCCGCAGCCAGCGTTGACTTCCAGCCAGCGTCCAACCGATCCTGACGAACGACGCGCGCTGCCTCGGCACGCCGAGGCAAGCCAGCCGCGCCCGGATCGGACCATGGGCATTCGCATCACTCGTCGGCACAACGTTCCACCCTACCTTTCGCGCGATGCTCACCCAGGCGATCGAAGTTCGGCGACCACCTGGCTTGTGGCCCTGGGTTTGGTTGGCCTGGTTGCCGCGTGTCAGCCCGAGCGTCCAAGCTGGCACGCGAACCCCATCGGATGTGATGAAGTGTTCACAATGGCGCCCCACAGCGACGATCTGGTCTGTGTGCCGGACGCCGATCGAAGGGTCCTGATCAGGATCGAGCATCCCCCAAGCTTGCTGAAGGAAGACGAGTTCCAGCTTGAACACTCTGTCGGGCCGAATCAGAAGAGCGAGGCGATCGCGGCCAGCGGTCGGCAGAACGAACACGGCACCCTGTTTGCCATCGATCTAGGTCCCGACAAAGCGCTGGCCGGCTCGTCGATCACCGTCACGTCAAAACAAAGATGGTGGGTCTTTCGGGAAGCCAGACGCCAGACGCTGCACTTCATGGCAAACGATGACCCGGCCTGGCTGAAGGAGGCTTGGCGAATCCACGGCCTGAACGCTCAGCAGACCTGGGATTACCTGCAGAACGCATCGCAACAGCCGGTCGCCCAAGCTCTGGCGCAGCGCGTGAAACAGGGTGGCGTCGCGACCGATGCGGATCGCCGTCACTATGCACGCTATCTTTCGCTGCTGGCTCGCAGCGCCTGCGCACTGCAACACGCAGACTGGGAACGCCGCCTGCGCGAATCGATTGAAGCCAACCACGATGCAGGTCTGCTGTCTGGTGAGGCAGAAGAGGTCCTGTGGCTGTCCGAGGGTCTGGCCCAGCGCCGACGCGTCGATGAAGCCAGGCAGTTTCTATATGAGCACGATGCAGTCTTTGAAAAGCTGGCGGAGTGGCGCCCTTGGCAGGCGAAGCAGCGCGGCTTGCATGCGGCCCTGCTGGGCGACATACAAAGCGCTGCACGGCACTTCGCTACCGCGATGCGCCAGGCCGACACCACGGGCAGCTCTGCTGCGCAGTCTGATACCGCAGCGCAGGCCGTCGAGACCCTCGCCTCGGCGGGTCACATCCGGCTGGCGCTAATCGTGCTGGACAAGGTGTCGGCCGATCGCAACATCCACAGCGGACCGGTGTCGCAAAGCTCGCCGCTGAAAACGCAGAAGGATGGCTCTGCCAGCATGGCGCAAAAAGTCGAACCGGACGACCGTGAAGCGTGCCGCCGGATCGAGCTGCTGCTGGCTCGTCTGCACCTGTGGCAGCTGGCGCGCGAGTCCGATCCCCTGCGTCCGCTTCCCGATGGACTCAACCAGCCCGATCTCTATCTGCAGCGCAGCAGCGAGCTTCTGAAGTCTTGCGATCAGCCGAGCCACCGCACCCGAGTTCATCTGTATCGCGCGCTTTTGGCCCTTTCCGAGCATCGCATCGCCGATGTCGAGGCCGCAGTACAAGCCCTGCCAGCGGACCCGGCCCCCGCCGCAGCGGAAACCCAGGAACCCATGATGCAGGGGTTTGTCAGTGGCAACAACGGCCTCGGCCACAACCCTAGTCGGGTAGGACCCCCCCACAACAA
>JAYRFD010000066.1:0-2217 GCA_041908565.1 Polyangia bacterium
AAGGCTGTGGTGTGGTCGTGCTGCGGCGTCTGCGCGATGCGCTGGCGGCGGGGGACCGCATCGTGGCGGTAATCCGCGGCTCGGCAGTGAACCAGGACGGCCCATCCAGCGGGCTGACGGTGCCAAGCGGAGCGGCGCAGCAAGCGGTGATCCGCGCCGCTCTGCGTGCAGCCGCTGTGCCCCCGTCGGCCATCGACTATGTCGAAGCACATGGGACCGCGACGCCGCTTGGCGACCCCATCGAAGCGCGAGCCCTGGCCGCCGCGCTGTCGGAAGGGCGCCCGCCCGAGCGCCCGCTTTTGATCGGATCGCTAAAGACCAACATCGGCCACTTGGAAGCCAGCGCCGGGGTAGCCGGGCTGATCAAAGCGGCGCTGTCGCTATCGCACGCTCGCATCCCGGGCCAGCTACACCTGCAGCAGCCCAGTCCGCACATCGACTGGTCCAAGCTGCCGCTTCGCGTAGTCACCGCGCCGATAGACTTCCCGCCAACGGATGTCCCAGGCAGCGACGCAGCACCGCGAGCAAGCCTGGCCGGGGTTTCCTCGTTTGGCGCCAGCGGCACCAATGCCCACGCGATCCTGGAAGCCCCACCAGCGCCGCGTCCCACGACCCCGCCTTCGCGCCCAGCAGAGCTGCTTCTGCTGTCGGCTCGCAGCCCTGCCGCGCTGCGTGTTCTGGCCGAAAGCTACGCCGATCGCCAGGAGCATCTGACGGGCGATGACTGGGTCGATTTCTGTTACACCGCCGTCACCGGACGAGCCTTGCGCATGCCGCAGCGGCTGGCGGTCCTGGGCACGGGGGCGGCTCAGCTGGCTGCCAGGCTGCGCGCGGCCGCGCAAGACACCGGCGATGCCAGCGACGGAATCTATCGCTCGGCCGGACCGCGAAGCACAGGGCCCAAGGTGGCCGTCCTGTTCCCCGGCCAGGGTGCGCAGCGAGTCGGCATGGGAACCCAGCTGGCTGCCAGTCAGCCGGTGTTTCGTCGCTGCCTGGAAGAGTGCGGCACTCTGCTGCAGTCCCACCTGGATGTGCCGCTGTCCACACTGCTGTCTCCATCCGCAGACCCGCGATTTCTAAGCAACACCGCGTATGCTCAGCCGGCCCTGTTTGCCTTCGAGTGGGCGCTATGGACGCTGTATCGATCGCTGGGCGTCGAGCCGGTCGCGCTGTTTGGCCACTCCGTCGGTGAATACGTCGCGGCCTGCGCTGCCGGCGTGATGTCGCTGGCCGATGCACTGCAATTGGTAGCCCTGCGCGGTCGTCTGATGGCGCAGGCCCCAGGCGACGGAGGCATGGCTGCCCTGTTCGCATCCGAAGCCGATGTGGCGCGGCTGCTTGAGCCCTATTCCGGTCAGCTGGCCACGGCCGCCCTGAACGGTCCCAGCGAGACCGTCGTGTCCGGCGATCGACGCGCGCTTGATGCGCTGTTGGCCGCCTTCGCCGCACGGGGCGGACGCAGCCAGCGCCTGCTTGTTTCGCACGCCTTTCATTCGCCGCTGATGGATCCAGTTCTAGCCCCGCTGACCAGCGCTGTCGCTGCCGTGCGTCTAAGCCCGCCGCGTCTGCCCGTCGTGCTATGCACCAGCGGGCGCCTGGCCCGGGACGAGCTTGCGCACCCTGCGTACTACGCGACGCAGGCGCGGGCCGCAGTGCGCTTCGCCGACGCGGTGTCCACGTTGCGCACGCTGGGCGTCGAGGTCTTTCTGGAACTGGGCCCCGGCACCCAGCTAAGCAGCCTGCTGCGACGCAGCGACGCGGCGCAGGGCACATCGATCGTGTCTGCCCAGCGCCCGCCCCGCGCGACCGATGCAACCGCACTGTTCGATCCGCCAGAGTCCACTCAGCTGCAGGCCAGCTTGGCCGCCTTGCACACGGCGGGTGTGAACCTGTCGCTGGACGCGCTGTACGCCGAAGAAGCCCGCCGCAAGCAGGCCCTGCCGACCTATCCCTTTCAGCGCCGGCGGCATGTCGCGGAAGCGATCGACATCGCCCAGAAGGCGCCCGACGGGGAAGCAGGCCGGACCGCCCCAACGCCGCGCAGCCTGCTCGGCCAGCGGCTGCAGAGCCCGACCCTGCCGGCTGGAGGCGCGCTGTTTGCCACTACGCTGTCGGCGAGCGATCTGCCGGCGCTCTCCGACCATGCCGTGTATGGGCACACGGTGGTATCGGGTGCCGTGCTGCTAAGCCTGGCCAGCCAAGCCCTGCGCAATCTTG
>JAYRFD010000067.1:0-1936 GCA_041908565.1 Polyangia bacterium
GAGGATCCCGCAGCGCTTCGGCTTTGATCCGCGCGCCGAGATCCAGGTTCTGACGCCGATGCACCGCGGCGAAGTGGGAACCGAAGAGCTCAATCGGGCGCTGCAGCGCGCGCTGCAGCCGACGCTGCAAGCGGCGATCGCTGCCAAAAAGACCCTGGTGCGGGCCGGTCGCCACTTCCTTCTGGGCGACAAGGTCATGCAGGTCAAAAACGATCGCGAGCGCGACGTGTGGAACGGCGATGTCGGCTTCATCACGGCGCTCGACGTCGAAGAAGGCCAGCTGAGCGTGCGCTTCGATGACGAGCGCGAAGTGATCTACGAAGAAGAGGCGCTGGATCAGCTTGAGCACGCCTACGCCATGTCCGTGCACAAGAGCCAGGGCAGCGAATACAAAGCCGTCGTCGTGCCGCTGGTCATGCAGCACTACCCGCTTCTGCGACGCAACCTGCTGTACACCGCGGTGACGCGCGGCAAGCGACTGGTGGTGCTGGTCGGTGATCCGCGGGCCCTGCGTCGCGCGGTCAGCGAGGGCGGCGATCTGATGCGCTACACCCGCTTGGCGGCGCGGCTTCAGGCTATACTCGCGCCGTGACGCGCCGTCTCAACACTTTCCGTCGGTTGTTCCGTGCGCATGCGGCGTCGGTCTTGGGCAGCTCGCTTCTGCTTTCGGCGCTGGGCTTGCTGTTGTGGGCCTGTCTGCAGCCGCCGATTTCGTTGACGGATGCGACGGGGCCCAACAACAGCGACGGCAGCACAACCGCCAGCGACGGGGGGAACGCCGCCATCGTCGGACTGTTCAGCATCAGCGGCTGCAGCGAGCTGACCTTCCCCAGCACCGGACCGCGCTGCGTCAGCCCGGCTCCGGCGTCCTTGCGCTTGGTGCTGCTGGCGGTGGGGGCCACCATGCACCGCTTTCAGATCGTGCGGTTGCTCGACGGTACGGGCGGCGACGGCGGCCTGTCAGACGCCGGCCTGGCCGATGGTGGAGAGCTGGCCATCCTGGACGAAGCCAGCAGCCGATCCGACACGCCCGCGTTCACCCTGACCCACCCGGGTACGTATCAAGTCACGCTGGGCGTCGCCGGACCGGGCGGCACCGCAACCGCCGTCGGGACCATCGTCGTCCTGCCCGTGTCGTTGGGCGCCCCCTGCAGCGAGATGGATCAGTGCCAAAGCCGCGGCACCTGCTTCTGCGGTCGCGGCACTAGCTGTGCTGGAGCCCTAAGCCACGGCCTGTGCAGCCAGAGCTGCGATGGTACCGCCTGCCCCGACGGCACGACGTGCATTGACCTATCGCGCAGCACCGGCAACAGCGATGCCGGAACAACTGACCCTTGGCGGCAGCCGCTGTGTGTCCCGTCGTGCGGCGGGGATGCAGGCTGTCGATCGGACTTCTTCTGCCGCGAGCTACCGGTGCTAAAGCCCGGCGAAAAGGCCGGTGGGGCCTTCGTCTTTGGCCGCGGCTGCTTTGCCGAAAGCCCCGCCGACGTGGGCGCCAGCTGCAACCTGCCCGATGGCACGGGAAACCCAACGATCTGCGCCATGGGCGTGTGCCTGAACCTGGGCCTGCGCGGCCTGTGCAGCGCCGCGTGCACGACGACGGGCGACTGTCCAAGCAATGCCGCCTGTGCTGCGTTTAGTGGGCCGGGGGCTCCGGCTCCGACGGCGCCGCGCTGTGTGGCGCGCTGCGATGCCATGCATCCCTGCAGCGATCCCTTGCTGGCGTGTCAGGCCGCCGATCCCAGCGGAGGTCTGGGCTTCACGCTGCCCGGCGCGATGTCCGGCACAACGGTCTGCACGCCCAAGCGCTGCACGGGCCCCAGCGACTGCCCCGGCGGTTCCTGTGTCGCCCGCGGCACCGCATCGTTCTGCAGCCGCTAGCCCGTGTCCGACCTCACTCAGAAGAGCGGATATTTACGCGTGTATTTTATCCTGC
>JAYRFD010000068.1:0-2742 GCA_041908565.1 Polyangia bacterium
CATCGCTGTACATGCGGGCCTGGCGGGTCTGGGCTTGCTTCTGGCTTTCACTACGTGGACGCGCGACCGCACGCAGGTGCAGACCGATATGGTGGTCGCGCTGGACTTCGGTAAGCGCGATGTCGCGTCGCTGCGCTTCGAAGACGAGACACGCACCGTATCCGTCGAGCGAAAGACCGGCGATTCCGGTGAGCACACCTGGGTCACGGTGTCGACGCGATCGAAGCAGCTAGTGACCAATCCTCTGCAGCCGGCCGGTGCGCCGGTTCCTGCTGCGCCTGGCAATCCGCACGGTGCTCCAGGGGCTGCGCCTGGGGCGGCGATGGATCCGCATGGTCATGGGGCGCCTGGGGCGGCGATGGATCCGCATGGCCATGGCGCGCCCGCTGCGCCGCCGACCGCTGCGCCCACCGCGCCGAAGCCAGCGCCTGCAGGCCCGGCACAGCCTGCTGCGAAGCCCGCGGCGCCTCAGAAGGGTGGCGATAAGGCCATCGTGGAATCGGCAGGTGGACGCGCAGCCCCTCCGGGCGCGACGGTGCAGCCGCCGGCTCCGCCGGCCCCGGGTGCGGCGCCTGCAGCGGGGGCTTCGCCCGCCGCGCCGGCCGCGACCCCGCAGCCGATTCACGAAGTGAAAGAGACGGTCACCACCAAGTCGTTCCGCGGCAACGAACAAGCGGACAAGCTGTTTGAACAGTTTGCTCCGATGCGCGTGGTCCGTGCGCTGGGCAGCGTCGACGAAAAGAAGGCCAAAGAGCTGGGTCTGGATGCGCCCAAGAAGAAGCTGACGGTCCAGGCCAAGGGACAGACCTATGTCTTTTCGCTGGGGCAGAACAGCTATGGCGCCGGCGATATCTATGCGCGTGACGCGCAGGGCCAGGTATTCCTGCTGTCGCACCGCATGGTCAGCGACTTCGAATTCGCCGAGAGCCGCTTGATGGAGCGCCGCCTGCACCGCTTCGAACGATCAGAATTCGATCGCATCGAGGTCGAGGTCATGACCGCAGCGGGTCCCAAGAAGCGCACGCTGGTTCAGAAGAACCGGCAGGACAACGCCAACTATTACTTCGCCGACGGTGCGACCCCGGACAAGCGCGATGACACGCTGAAGAACTGGGTCGACAAGATCCTGCGCATGGCCATCAACGACTACGTGGCGCAGGGTGAAGAACCCAAGACGCCAAATGGCGCGCCCGCTACACCGATCGTCGGTGAGGTGCTGAAGCTGCGCTTCCTGGAAGGCAGCAAAGAGATCGGCAGCGCGGTGTTTTCGCGCTATCCGATGGCGGGTCAGTCCGGCGTTGCGCAGCAGCCGCAGGGCCAGGATTACTTCGCGCGCACCGAGACGACGATCGGCCTGGTTCGCCTGCTGGCGGTGACCGCCGACAGCGCAGTGACCGACGCCGAGAAGTGGTAAGCGGTTCCCGCGTAGCCACCTGGCCCTTCCCGCCCAACGGCGTCGCTAAGCCTCGGACGCCCCGCCTCGCCTAGCCCTCCATCCTCAACACGCTCTTCAGAGCCGGCCTGATCGGTCGGTTCCTCGCATGTCTTCGGCCTGCCGCCCACCCGTCCGAAACCAAGCCCTGGCACAGAATCCGCAGACCCAGGCCGTTTGTCACGTGGGCGCTCGTTCGCTGTGGCTAGGACCCGGCCGCGGGGGTCTTGCCGTGTCGCGCTTGCAAGAACCGGCGCTGCGTGTGCAGCCAGGCGATGGCGTCTACGCGCTTCGCGAAGTACTCCATCGGCTGGGCACTGGCTTTTGAGATCAGCGCCGTGGCCCGCAGGATCAGATTGATCAGCGTGCGGATCAAAAAGGGCGCCCCATAGATAGCCAATGCACCGACGTACCCGGGATCGGCTGTCATCACGTCGGCGGCATGCTTGCGGGCCTGCGGTGTCATGGCACCCATGGCACTGGCATCGACCAGCACCAGCGAATAGCCGTGCTCAGCGCGGACCATGCGTTCGTAGCTGAGCAGCCGATCGACATCATCGGGCATCACGTCGCCTCGAACGACAAGCTCGACAGCGTCGTCTTCAATGCGCCGGACTTCATGTCGCCCTTCGCTGCTGCGTTCCCCAACCCGCATGCGATCTTCAGGGTACGAGAGCGAACCGCATGCCGTGAACTCGCTCGACTACGTACCCAGAGGCAGCCGCTCAGCGAAGAATTTGCGGGTCTCTTCCGACAGCGGCAGCGCGCGCAGCTTGGCCACCGTGGCCTGGATGTCGTAGGGCACACGCCGAAAGGACAGCTGTTCGCCGTCATACAGTGCCCAGCTGGCGCGCGGGTCGTGATCGCGAGGCTGCCCGACGCTGCCGGGGTTGATCACCAGCTTCTTGTCGGCGATTCCTTCCAGCGTGCAGTCGCCGCTTGGCACATAGAACAAACAGCGCGGACCTATGAAGGTCAGGCGGCGATTCCAGTCGGGACGAATCGGACACAGGCTGCGGTCGGCATACGACAAAAGGACGGCGGGCACATGCGTATGTCCAACGAAGGAATGGCAGGCATCGAAGCCGGCCAGAAGATCGGCCAGGTATTCATCCAGCTGGCGGTTTAGCTGCAGGTGATGCTGCGGGTGCCCCGGCCAGACGTACTGTTGGTACGGCTTTTGGGCCGAGCCGTGCACGAAGTGCAGCCCATCCATCCGATGCTGCGCCGCCGCCGTACCGTCGCGAAGGATCGCCGTCGCCAAGCGGTCCCAGGTGCGCAGGCCGGTGACCTGCGAAAGCGTCCAGTCC
>JAYRFD010000069.1:0-2815 GCA_041908565.1 Polyangia bacterium
CCGATGACAAGCACGCGTTCGCCGTCCCGCAGACCACCGACATCGCTTAAGGCCTGCAGCGCCGTCAGGGCCGACACGCCCAGCAACGCTGCATCCGAAAGCGCGACATTCGAAGGCACAAGCGACAGCTTGCCCACCTGGGCGCGCGCATACTCCGCGAACGTGCCCTGCCCGATGCCGAACACCTGATCGCCCAGCTTGAAGCGAGTCACTCCCTCGCCAACTTCGACCACGGTGCCTGACAGATCGATGCCTGGCACGGGCTGCTTGGGCGCGCGAAAGCCAAAGCCCATCAGCCGCATCAAGTACGGCCGCCCCGTCATCAGGTGCCAGGTGCCGCGATCGATTCCGGCCCCAGCCACCTGGACCACGACCTCTCCAGGACCGGGCTTCGGTCGCGGAATCGCGGCCAGCGAAAGTACATCGACCGATCCGTAGCCTTTTTGCACCACTGCTTGCATCGCCCCTGCTGCCTGCATCTGCTTTCTCCATTCCATCCAGCGAAGACTTACGCCGTAAGGTTATGGACAACAATGAGCCTTACGCAGTAAGGTGTCAAGCCAAGTCATGAAAGCGCAGAAAAAACCGGTCCCTGCTCGTCCCCAGCGCCCGCGTGCACCCGTGACGAAAGAACGCGCACTGCGCGCCGCGATCAAGCTGGCCGATCAGAAAGGGCTTGATGCCGTGACCATGCGGCGCCTCGCCAAGAACCTGCGGGTCGAGGCGATGTCGCTGTATCACCACATCCCCAACAAAGACGCCATCCTGTCGGGCATGGTTGATCGGGTCTTTGCCGAGATTGAACTGCCACGAGCCGATCTGGACTGGAAGACGGCGCTGCGCCGCCGCATGTCGTCGGTGCGCGACGTGCTTCTGCGTCATCCCTGGGCCCTGCGAATCTTGGAATCGCGAGCGGCCCCGGGAGAAATCACGCTGCTGCATCACGATGCAGTCCTGGGCTGTCTGCGGACCGCCGGCTTTCCGATCGCGCTGGCGGCTCGCGCGTTTTCGGTGCTGGATAGCTTCGTCTTTGGCTTCGTTCATACGGAACTGACGCTGCCCTTCCGCGGTGAAAGGGAAGCGCAGAAAGTGGCGGGAGCCATCCTTGACATGCTGCCGGCTGGCGCCTTCCCGAACCTGGTCGAGTTCACGCGAGCGCACGTGATGGTGCCCGGCTACACCTACGGCAACGAGTTTCCATTTGGGCTGGACCTGATTCTCGACGGGCTTGAACGACAGCTATGCCAAGCAACCGCGCGCTGACCCGCGACGCCTCGCTTTCCCGTTCGACGCATCACGTCGGTGCTGATATCCAACCGCCGATCGGCCACAACGATCGTCGAAGATCGCGACCAAATCGGGTAGTGTGCCGCGCCGGAGGTTCCCTGCCGTGCGCTTCCCCGGTCGACGCAAGCACAAGCACTATTTCCCCGTTCACGCACGGGACCCGCTGATTCTGAACACCAGCCCCATGCAGCGCACGTCGACCACGCACGTGGTCGGCGTCGATCAGACGCTGGTTGATATCGACGCGCGCGTGCCGGATTCGCTGCTTGCAGACTACGGTCTGCCCAAGGGCGGCTCGACGGTGATCGATGGAGAGCGAGCGACGCGACTTTACGATCAGCTGCACTCAGAAAAGCTGATCTCGTACGAGTTCGCCGGCGGCACGGTGGGCAACACGCTGCACAACTATTCCCTTCTGGCCGACGACGCATCCGTCCTGTTGGGGGTAATGAGCGAGTCGATCCGCCTGGGCACATCGGGGTATCGCTACCTGTCGAACACATCGAGCCGCGTGAACTTGGATCACCTGCAGCCCGTCGACGGCCCCATCGGTCGTTGCTTCGCGCTGGTGACGCCGGACGGGGAACGGACCTTCGCGATCAACGAAGGGCTGATGAACGAACTTCGCCCCGACAGCATCCCGCCCGCGGTCTTCGACGATGCTTCGTGTCTTTTGATCTCGGCGTATCTGCTGCGCTGTCGATCCGGTGCTCCGATGCCGCAGGCGACCGAGCGCGCGATCGCGCTAGCCAAAGAGCGCGATGTTCCCGTCGTACTGACGCTGGGCACGCGCTTCATCATCGCGGAACGACCCGAGTTTTGGCGCGACTTCATTCAGAAGCACGTAAACGTCGTGGCCATGAATGAAGAAGAAGCCGAGGCGCTGACCGGCACAGCAGACCCGCTTTTGGCCTGCGATCGCGTGCTGGACTTGACCGATATGGTGCTGTGTACGGCGGGTGCGACGGGCCTGTACTTGGCCGGCTTCACCGACGACGACATCAAGCGCGAGACGCGCTATCAGCTGCTGCCGGGCGCCATCCCCGAATTCAACCGCTACGAATTCAGTCGTCCGATCCGCAAGGCGCGGTGCACGGCGCCGGTCAAGGTCTACGCCCACATCGCGCCGTACCACGGTGGCCCCGAACGCATCGCCAGCACCAACGGCGCCGGGGACGCGGCACTATCCGCCCTGCTACACGACATGGCGGCCAACCAGCACCATCGATCCTGCGTGCCGGCATCCGCCAAGCACCTGCGCGAATTCCTGACGTACTCGTCGATGAGCCAGGTGTGTCGATACGCCAATCGCGTCAGCTACGAGGTACTGGCGCAGGCTTCACCGCGACTTACGCGCAGCCTGCCCGAGCGCGAAGACGGCCTGGACGACGAAGCCTACTGGGCGCAGTAGACAGACACGGCGCGCTGTCCTGCCGCACGCCAAGACGCCGGCGCACGGAATCCAGCGCGGCTCTTGATAGTGACTGTGGACGGTCGCTGTTGGGATGGAAGAACGGGCTGCGGACGA
>JAYRFD010000070.1:0-2257 GCA_041908565.1 Polyangia bacterium
CGCGCAGCAACACGGCGTACTCGCGGCTCTCTTGCGCGTTTTCCGGCAAGGCCAGGAAGAAGCTGTCGATCTCCTGCAGCGGGTCGAAGCCGCACTTGCCGATGAACTCCTGATATTCCTTTTTCGCGGCGGGGTCTTTTTCGCGCTGCTCCATCAGCCGCTGCCAGACGCGGCTGCCGCGAGCCTGCTTCACATTGACCATAAAGACGCCGGCCGTCTCTTGGGGGACCAGGGCTAGGTCGTCGCGCGCACCCAACGTGCCCGAACGAAATCGGCTGCAGCCGGCAACCATCGCGAACAAACAAAGACCCGCGAGCAGAGTGCGTGCCGCGCACGCAAACCACGCGCCTCGAATTGTGATCATGGGCAACCTCACTGGGGGACGAAGCGTGGGCGAACTAGGCGGTCTTGCGAACGCGCTTCTTCGGAGTCTTGCTGGTCTCAGGGTCTGTCAGGGTGGACGCGTGGGTCGCGGCAGCATCCATCACCGTGGCCGCTACATGTTCCGCGGCGGGCACGTCGACGGACTTCTTGCGCGAGGACGGCTTTGCTTTTGTATCGGTCTCGACGGTGGCGGTCTTTGCTGCTGGCGAAGTCGCAGGGCTCGGTTCAGGCGTCGCACGGGTCTTTCGGCCCTTGGCGACTGCGCGGGCTGCCAGCGTAGCGTCGGCATCTGCCAGTGGAGTCGCAGGTGCGGCTGCAGCAGGGGCGTCAACCGGCACAGCAACTTTGCGCTTCGCTACGCTCTTCTTCTTTGGTTCCGCCTCTGGATCGATCCCCGCTTCTGTTTCCACGATCCCCGCTTCGGCGACAGGCGGCGTGGGGGTCTTCTTGCTGCGTGCTTGTCGCTTCTTCGTCAACGCGGCGGCTTCGTCTTGCGCGGACTGTGCGGCTTCGTGCTGCAGACGGGCGGCGGTCGCGGCTTGCTCGGCAGCCTGCTTTGCTGCCTCGGCAGCCTGCGCTGCTTCGGCCTGTTCTTGTTCAGCCGCTACGCGCAGCGACAGTCGTACACGGCCTTCGCCATCGACGCTTTGGATCGCGGCGACATATTCGCGACCGATGGGGAAGATTCGCTTGATATCGCTGCCCCGGGGGACGTTGAGCTCGCTGTTGGGGATCAGGCCGCGTGGGTATGAGCTCTCTGGAACTCCTTCGACAATGACGCGAACCAGCGCGCCATTGGGCTCGATGCGCTCGACGCGAACCCGCGTTCGGGTCCCCAGGGTCAAGGACGAAGCGACAGCGGCCTGCGCTGCGCGGATCTCTTCGATGAGCGACAAGCCAATCCGGCGACGATCTTTGTCCAGGTTGATCACGGTGGCCGTGACCTCCTGGCCCAGCGCCAAGATCTCGCGGGGGTGCGTGATGTGGCGCTCACTCATGGCCGAAACGTGGATAAGCCCCTCGACCGTCGGTTGTAGCTCGACGAAGGCGCCAAACGGCTCCAGGCGGACAATGCGACCCTTGATGCGTTCGCCCTCGGAAAGCTTGCCCAGCATTTCGTCCAGAGGATCCGCCAGCAGCGAGCGCAGCAGCACGAAGATGCGAATGTTGCCCTGCAGGCTGCTCAGGTACGGGTCGCTGCGCGTCTGCTGTTCCAATCGAGTGACTTCCACCTCGACGCGCTGTCCCAGCTTGATGTTTTCTTCGTTGCGACCTGCCAATCGCAGGGCGTTTTGGATCTCGCTGGTCGCCACCCAGGCGTCGATGCCGCCGATATCGACGACGGCGTTGGGCTCCTGGATCGCCACCAGCGTGCCGCTAAACGTCGCACCGATTCGCAGGCGCGACTTGGTCTCCTCGGCATGCGCACGCAGGTCCACTTCCAAGACGGCCCGGCGTGACACGATGACCGTCCGAGACTCTTCGTCGAAGCGGATCACCCGCAGGGTCAGCGCGCGACCGATGTAGGTCGTGTGATCTTGACAGTACCGCAGGTCGATCTGCGACGACGGAAGAAACGCACGAACGCCACCCAGATCGATATCCAGGCCTCCCTTGTTCGCACCGGTAACCAGGCCTTGAACGGGAGCGGCCTGCTGGTAGGCCTGACGTAGCTGATCGCTCAGGCCGGTGCCTTTTTGCACCTTGCCGCTGATCAGTAGGCCGCCCTCCTTACCCCCGGCAGAGACGACGTGCCCCTCGAGCTTGTCACCGACGCGCGCGCTTAGCTCACCCGCTTCGTTGCGTAGCTCGTCGAGCGAGATCATCGCCTCGGACTTGCCGCCAATGTCCAGAAACGCAAATTCTGCACCGA
>JAYRFD010000071.1:0-4589 GCA_041908565.1 Polyangia bacterium
GACCGGGGCTTGTATGCCGGCGCAAAAGGGAGCACTCTACGCTGCGGAGACGCGAGCGTCCGACGGAGTTTTGGTACATGAAGGAGGCAGCAAAGCGAGAGCGGCGGACCGTACTGGTCGTCGAAGATGACCCAAACCAGATGACCACGGTGTGCGGCTTTCTTGGCAGGCTGGGCTATTCCGTCAAGTCGGCCCCCGACGCTGAAGAAGCCCTGCGCATGCTCAGTGAAGAGGCTCCCGATCTGCTGCTCTCCGACATCAACCTGCCGGGGCGTAGCGGCATCGAGTTTCTGACCACAGTGCGCGAGAGCTACAGCGACATCCCCGTGGTGATGATGACCGCCTTTAGCTCGATCGAATCCGCCGTGGACTGCATGCGACGTGGCGCCGATGACTACCTGGCCAAGCCACTGAACTTTGCCGAGGTCCAAGGTCGACTCGAGACCGCGTTTATGACCCGCGCCGCCCGCGTGCGGCTGGCCCAGCTTGAGACGCATGTTCGCGAGCGCTACCGCTTTGACCGCATGGTCGGTCAGTCACCGGCCATGCAGCGCGTGTTCCAGATTGTCGAACGGGTGGCTCCGACGACCGCGACGGTTCTGATCTGCGGTCGGACTGGAACCGGCAAAGAGCTGATTGCTCGCGCGCTTCACTACAACAGCAAGCGCGCCGGCAAGGCCTTCGTCGACATCAACTGTGGCGCTCTGCCCGAACAGCTCGTCGCGTCCGAACTTTTTGGTCATCAGAAGGGCGCATTCACTGGCGCCACCGATACAAAGAAGGGCCTGCTGGAACTCGCCGATGGCGGCACGCTGTTTCTGGATGAAGTGCAGGCGCTGAAGCCCGATGTGCAGACGCTGCTTCTGCGCACGCTGCAAGAACGCACCGTGCGTCGCGTCGGTGGGCGAGAGAACATCGAGGTCGACGTTCGCATCGTCGCCGCCACCAACCGCGATCTGGCGGACGCCGTGCGGCGCGGTGAGTTCCGCGAAGACCTGTATTACCGCATCAACGTCGTCAACATCGTGCTGCCAGAGCTTCGCGAGCGTCGCGAGGACATCCCGCTTCTGGTGGATCACTTCCTGGCGCAAAAGCAGACCGGCGATACGCCCTGCCGCTTCGACAGCGAAGCCATGCGGACGCTGGTCAACTATTCGTGGCCCGGCAATGTTCGCGAGCTGCAGAACGCCGTCGAGTGCGCGCTGGCCATTGGCACCGCGCCAATTTTGCGCCTGGATGATCTGCCGGCGCAGATCAGCGGTCTGACCCGCGTCGCCGGGGCCGAGCGCAGCGGTCCCCGCACCCTCGACGATGTCGAGCGCGTGCACATCCTGCGCGTCCTCGAAGAGCTGGGCAACAACCACACCCGCGCGGCCGAGATCCTGGGCATCGATCGCCGCACCCTGTATCGCAAGCTCGACAAGTACAAGATCGAGTACTCGCTGTAGCTTCACGCGCCGCGACGGCGTGATCGCCGGGTCGTGGCGCAGCGGAGCCGCGTGCGGATGCAACCGGAGAGCGCCCGCGCCTGAGCGCGCGCCTGGCGCCGTCTAGCGGCTTGGGTCGTGCGCCACCTGGGGCAGTTTTGCGTGCGTCGAGGCAGTCTTGCGCCTGCGGTCCAGTCCGCCATGCACCTGCGACCTTTCCCGGTGTCCGCTACGTACTCTGCGCGACGGAGGGGCGACCGCGCCAAGCCGCCCAGCGCCACCCCATACAGCACACCGCGTAGCGATTGGCTTGCCACTTGCTTTGTGGGCTGCCAATGTCGCGCCCCTTCCACGTCCCCCGTTTGAGAGGAACCCCTTGAGATCGAGACACCCTAGACTGAGTACTCTTCTTCCCTTTGGCCTCTGCAGCCTCGCCGGCGCGCTGTACCTGGCGCCAGTGGCCGCGCAGGCCCAGCCTCTGCAGCGGGGCTTCACCGTCAACCGGTACGAGCCCACGGCCGCAGGCGAGTGGTCGTTCTGGGTCGACCATCCTTGGTATAGCTCGACGCGCTACTTCGCCGCGGGCATCACGCTGAACTACGGCCACAACCCGCTGGTCTTTGGTCGCGACACCGGCACATCGGTCGAGCGCACCGTTCAAGTCCTCGAACACCAGCTGCTTGGGCACGTCGATCTGGCGGGATCGTTTCTGGACCGCGTGCTGCTGACGGCAACTTTGCCCGTGACGTTCTTAGAGCGCGGCACGGCCGCCGGTGGCGCAGCCCCAACCGAAGGCGTCGTCGTCGGAGATCCGCGCTTTGGCCTGTGGGTGCGCTTGTTCGGTCAGCCCTATCGCAGCGCCGTGTCGATGAGCCTGGGAGCCAACGTCTGGGTGCCGCTGCGCGCCTTCACCAACAGCGGCGTTTCGGGATCGTCCAGCGACTCGTTCGTTCGCGTCATGCCCAAGCTGGCGCTGGGCGGCCTCTCGCATCACGTCATGTGGTCGTTCACCGGCGGCTTCTTGTTCCGCGCGCCCGCGCAGATCGGCGACTCCGATCCAGCGGGCAGCACCGTCGGTTCTGAGATCCAGCTTGGCGCTGCCATTGCCTATGCCGACACGACGCGTCGCTTCGCGATTGGCCCGGAAGCCATCCTGGGCACGACGGTGTACGGCAACGATCAGGTGAAGCCCAAGCCGTTCTCGCCGGACTACACCAGCTTGGAAGTGCTTCTGGGCCTGCACTACAACATCGCGCGTCTTGTCAACCTGGGCATCGGCGGGGGTCTGGGTCTGCTGCGCACGCCGGGCACACCCGATGGTCGCGTGCTGTTGCGTCTGGCGTACGCGCCGATGGGCGAAGAAAAGCCCAAGGACCGCGATCGCGACGGCATCCTCGATCGGCAGGACGCGTGTCCCGACGTGTTCGGGGTCGCAAGCGAGATCCCGACGGAGCACGGCTGTCCCGATCACGATGGTGATCGCGTCATCGACCGCTTGGATCTGTGTCCCGATGTACCCGCTGGCAGTCGCCCCGATCCAACCCGCACGGGCTGTCCGCTGCCCGACCGCGACGGCGATGGCGTCTTGGATGTCGACGATCAGTGTCCCGATCAGCCCAAGGGCGATCGCCCGGATGCCGCGCGTCCTGGCTGCCCCGTTGGCGACCGCGATGCAGACGGCATCTTGGACCCCGACGATCTGTGCCCCGACACGCACAAGAGCGAGGTGCCCGATCCGGCCAAGCTGGGCTGCCCAGCCGGCGACCGCGACAAGGATGGCGTGCTGGATCCGCTGGACCAGTGCCCCGACGTGCACAAGGGCATGAAGCCGGATCCCGCTCGCAGCGGCTGCCCCGCGCCTGATCGCGACGGCGACAACGTCCCCGACAGCGAAGATGCCTGCCCAGACAAGCCCGGTGCACCGCATCCCGATGCCAAGAAGAACGGCTGCCCCAGCCTGGTGTCGGTCAAGGGCGGCAAGCTGATCATCGTTCAGCCGGTGTTCTTCGCGACCAACAAGGACATCATCCTGCAGAAGAGCTTCCCGGTCCTGCAGTCGGTGGCCGATGCTCTAAAGGGTGCGCCCGAGATCAAGCGCGTGGCCATCGAAGGTCACACCGACGATCGCGGCAAGCACGACTACAACGTCGATCTGTCCGATCGCCGCGCCAAGAGCGTCATGAAGTGGCTGATCGAACGCGGCGGCATCACCGCCGATCGCCTGCAGGCCCAGGGCTTTGGCCCCGACCGACCGATTGCCGACAACGGCACGCCGCAGGGGCGCGAAAAGAACCGCCGCGTCGAGTTCTTGATCCTGGACCCGGCGCCGGGCGAGGGCAGCGTGCAGATCCAGCGCTTGGATGCGACGCAGGTCGCGGTGCCAAGCTCGCCGGATCAAAGCGACAAGTCCGCCCCGACTGACAAGAAGAAGCCCGGCGCCAAGTAGTCGTCGGCGACGCGAACGGGTCAACGATTCGCGGGGCTCAGTCCGCTGGGTCCTGCCTGCATGTAGGAGCCGCTTATGAAGAACACACGAACCCCTTGCACCCCGCGCACGGGTGCTGCATTGAAGAAGTCCACGCAAGCACACAGAGCAGCGACGGGATCGGGTCTGCCATCCAGCCTGGCTGCTGGCCTGCTGTTGGTCGCAAGCTGCCAGCTTGGCGACACCCGAGACCTGCAGACGTCGCCGACCCCGGCGACGATCGATGTGCCGCTGGCCTCGATCCGCAGTCCGCTGGCCGGTCAAGACGGCGATGTCATGGTGACTTTGCCGTCGACGGTCTTGAACTCCTATTCGACGCTGGCGATGCCAGCGGGCAAAGGCGACAAGAACCTGACCGTCGCCAACGCCGCCGACTTGAAGGATCCGCGCACCGGCATGGCGCTGAAGCAGGGCGACCTGCTGATGCTGTACCAGGCGCAGGGCGCCATGATCGACACCACCAACGACGAAAAGAAGTTCGGTTCGGTGACTGCGCTAAACGGCGCCGGCAAGTTCGAATTCGTGCTGGTCGAAAGCGTCAGCGGCAACATCGTCGTCGTCGGAAGCGGCTGCAGTGGCCTGGCCAACACCTACCCAGCGGCAGGCAAGACCCAGGTGCTGCGCGTGCCGCAGCTAAACAGCTTGAAGGTCAACGCCGGTGCGTCGGTCGTCGCCAA
>JAYRFD010000072.1:0-9194 GCA_041908565.1 Polyangia bacterium
GATCGGGACGATGACGCGGTCGCGCAGGGTGCCGTATTCGTCGGGATCCAGCTGGCAGTAGCTCAGCCGGCCCTGCAGGCGGTGCAGAAAGATGGCGCTGTCGAGCCGCGGCCGACCCAGCATGCTGCGCAGGAAGCGACGGAAGGGCTCTTGCCCGCGGCCCAAGTGACTGAGCACGATGTTGAGCACGCGCCCACGGCATTCGGGATCGCAGCTTGGCGAAAGGACGTAGCCGGTCAGCCAGCGCTCGCGTTCGGCAAACAGCTGATGGGCGGCTTCCAAGTCGGTGGCGTTGGCCAGATCCGACGACTGCATCAGCAAGTTCAGGCTGCCGACCAGGGCGGAACCGGACGACTCTTGGAAGAAGCGAGACAGCGTCGACCACTGGCGGCGCTCGTACAGCTCTTCGATGAACTCGCCGAACAGGCCGACCATGCGCAGAAGCGAGGTGTGCACTTCGCGCTCGTCGCGCAAAAGCACAAAGGGACCGGCAGCCCGCCCGACTGGCTCGGTCAGCTGGGGCTCGGCGTCGTCGGCGATGACCTCGGCAATGGCGCGCGAGCGTTCGGCATACTGGTCGTCCTTGCAGATCGGCATGCCGTGAACGCCGACGCCGTATCGCTGGCTGCAGCTCGGCAGGTAGGCGCTGGCCAAGCGGCGGTAGTGGTGCGCATCCTTCTGTTCGATGTTGCCCAGCACCGACGCCATGTAGTCGGGGTTGTCCTTGCCCAGCTCCAAGGCGTAGGTGACAGCCAGATCAGAATCCAGGATGTTGCCGCGCGACAGCGAAAGCAGGACGCCATAGCGCTGTTCAGCATTGTCGCCGCCGCGCGCGGTCAGGGTCTGCAGGTTCTGCGCGAGGATCTTGGCGCGCTCGATGCGCCAGTTGTTGATGGCCTGTTCCGTCGCGATCTTCTGCTGCGACTCGGCCTGGCGCTGCGCCAGCTTGGCCTGGTTGCACTGGTACAGCGACGTCGCGATCAGGCCGGCTCCGCCGATAATCACGCTGGAAAAGAACTGCGTGTTGCTAGACGCCCACTTGATAAACGCCGCAAAGCCGCGGGCCGGCGGCGCGTTCGGCGGGCTGGCAGCAGCAGCAGCACCACCACCACCGACGGGCGTCGCCGCATCTGGCTTGGCGGGGGCAGGGGCAGCGGCCGCCGATGGCGGTCCGCCCGAGCTTGGGCTGCCGGCGGCCGCGGGGCTGGCGACCAAATCGGCCGCGGCGGTCGGCTGGCTGGCGGCGGCCGGACCCGACGTGCTTTCGATGGGAACGGCGACCACCGGCGCGGCGGCCGGGCTGTCGGTGTCTTTGCCCCGGACGTCGGCGGCGACGGCGGCGGGGCTACCGCTTACCGGGGACGAGCCCGCGCGCTTCGAGCGACTCATTCCGACAGTATCGCAACCCGTCGCAGGCGCAGTAAAGCTCGGGGTTGTGCAGCGGGGGGCGGCGGGGCGAAACTAGCCGCAAGGACCTCATGAGCGAACCCACGTCCCCCGATCTGGAGCCCGTGCGCAGCGACTGCCCGGCAGTGGACGGGCTGCGCACAAGCGACAGCTGCGTCCACTTGATCGTCCACGTGCGCGGCGACTGGGAACAGGGGCGCAGCCAGCGCGTCGAAGAAGCCGAGCGCCGCACGCAAGAAGCGCAGACCTATGCGCGGTCGCCGGCCTTTCGCCAGCGCTTCGAGAGCCGGATCGGCGTCGTGCGCATGCAGACCGACGGACCAGTGCCCAGCATCGTCGAATCGGTGCTGGCCGAGCGCGGCATCGAGATCGAAGACCTGTCCGTACCGCCGCGGGCCGACGGACCGACCTGCAGCTTCTGCGGGCGCAGCCAGCTGACCGAAGAACAGGCGGCCATGACCGACACCGGCTGGAGCTGCCCATCCTGCTTTCGCGCCTGGTCGGTGAAAAACCAGCCGCAGCTCGACAAGCCGCCGCGCCGCATCCACATCCCGGCGCGGGTGCTGTGGCCGCTGCTTGTCATCCTGGGCCTGCTGTTCTTGTACGCCGTCGGCAACGAGCTCCGGTATCTGACGCACATGAACCGCATCATCCGCCAGCACATCCCCACGCAGTAACGCCGTCCGAAGCAGTCACGCCGTCCGAAGCAGCCCGCGGTCGCCGCGATCGAATCACGCCTCGGGCGACAGGCAGGCGTCGTAAAAGATCAGCTCGGGTCGCTGCGATGGACGCGGGCGCAGCCAGGGGTAGTCGGCCTGTGGGATCTCGAAGTCGACGGCGCACAGCGTGATGCGCCGCGGCCCCGCCACTTCGCGCCCCTCGGCCTGCGCCTGCGCCAACACCTGCGCCTGTAGCTGCGCCAACACCAGAGCAAGCGCCGACCGACCGAACGAGGCATAGATGAAGTACACCGTTCCGTCCGGCAGCGGCGAGCGAGTGGCGTCGGCGCAGTGGAAGTGGACGGCGCGCAGCGTCAAGCCTGCGGCGGCCTGCACGGCGATCTGTACCAAGTGTGGCTGCAGCTCGACCCCGACGACGGGCACCCCACACAGCAGATGCACCAGCAGCGCGACGCGGCCCAGGCCAGCGCCCAAGTCGACAAAGCGATCGGGGGCAGCCACCGGTGCTTCTTGCACGACCTGCAGGATGGTGTCGACGGCGCAGGGCAGATACGGGACGGTGCCGGGGGGCAGGCCGGGCTGATCGTCGGGCAGATCCGGCAGCGCAAGCAGCGCGTCGACAAAGGGATCGCGCTCGGTCGGCGGCAGCCCCTTTATGCGCGCGTGCAGGGCAGCCCCGCGCAGGCGACCACCCCGCACTTCGGCCCGCAGATCATCGATGCCCCAAGCAGCTGGCTGACCCATGTCTTGCAGTCTTTGCGATGACGAGGGGAACCAGGACCGTCCCCGGCTATCGATCGGCATCGCTAAGCCCGACTGTACCGCGAAGGCGGCCCGGCCCGACAGGCCCTTGAAACGGCCGGCTGCCTGCGGCTTGCGGCTTGCGGCTTGCGGCTTGCGGCTTGCGACCGGCGACCGGCCCCGTGGCCCGGCTTTCGATCGGCTTGGGGCGGCGGTGCGCACGCCTTTTTTGCGGTCGCGGCGCGCTTCCTTTTTGCCACGCGCAGCCGTACCATCGAGGAGGCGCACGGGGCCCGCTGCGACGGAAGACATCCATCTGGGTGCACGATCTGCGACTGGGCCAGCGCGGGAGGATCTTCGATGAACGACACGCGGAACTCGCTCTTTTCTTCCAGTCGCACCCGCCTTCGCACGGCGGGCCTTCTGCTTTCCCTCTGCACGGCGGCGCTTCTTGGCCCGGGCTGTATCGAAAGCGCACCACCTGCACATCGCCACAGCCACGATCACTCGACCGACCACGAGGCCGATCCAAGCGCGTCGCTGTCGGCGCTGGCCAAGTACGTGTGGACGCCGGACAGCAACTACAAATGGACGCTGCGCAAGGACGCCACGGTCAAAGCGGCTGACTACACGGCGTACTTCATCGACATGACCTCGCTGTCTTGGCGCAGCGCGGCCGAGGTCGACAAGACGGAATGGCGGCACGATCTGACCATCGTCGTGCCAAGCCGCGTCCTGCCCGGCCCGAACATCCTGTACATCGGTGGGGGCAGCACCAGCAGCACGCCGCCCACCATGCCATCGGACACCATCGTCAACCTGGCGCGCTTGACCGGCGCCGTCACCATCGAGCTGAAGCAAGTCCCCAACCAGCCGCTGACCTTCACCAACCACGACGGCAAGCCGCACACCGAAGACGGCATCGTGGCGTTTTCGTGGGAACAGGCCATGAAGACCGGCGACCCGACGTGGTCGGCGCGCTTCCCGATGGTGAAAAGCTCGGTGCGGGCCATGGACACCGCGCGCGAGTTTCTGTACAGCGCGGAGGGTGGCAGCCGCCCGCTGGACAACTTCATCGTGATGGGCGCGTCCAAGCGGGGCTGGACTGCGTGGCTTGTCGCCGCCGTCGATCCCCGCGTGGTCGGCGTGGTGCCCATCGTCATCGACGTGCTCAACGTCAACAAGTTCATGACGCAGCACATCGAGACCTACGGCTTCTGGGCGATCAGCCTGTACGACTACTACTACAACAACATCACCAAGCGCATCGGCAGCAAAGAGATGGACACGCTGCTGAAGAACGAGGACCCGTATTACTTCCGCGACTCGCTGACCATGCCCAAGTACATGGTGAACGCGACCAACGATCAGTTCTTTTTGCCCGATGGATCGCAGAACTATCTGGGCGATCTGAAGGGCGAAAAGTACCTGCGCTATGTGCCAAACGCCGACCACTCGCTGCGCGGCAGCGACTGGCTGGAAGGCATCGCCGCGCACGTTGCATCGCTGCGTCGGGGCACGCCGAGACCGCAGTTTTCGTGGACATTTGAAGGCGAAGACACCATCAAAGTGGCCACCCAGCAGCCGGTGCAGAAGGCACTTCTGTGGCAGGCCACCAACCCAACGCGGCGCGACTTCCGCTTGGAAACCATCGGCAAGGTGTGGACCAGCACCGAGCTTATGGCCCAAAGCGATGGCTCGTTCGTCGGCAAGGTCAGCAAGCCACCGACCGGCTACACCGCGTTTTTCATCGAGCTGTTCTACGCCGGCGACATCGCCGTGCCGCAGAAGTACACGACGCAAGTGCGCGTCATCCCCGACGTACGCCCCTTCGCCGGCATCGATCCCATCAAAGGCAAGCTAGAAGGCACCTAGCAGATCTGGCTCGCCCTGTTCGGGGGCGGCTGCCCGCCGCTGCGTCTTCGACGGCGACTGCAGCCTGCTCGGTGAATGCCCTCGCCGCCTTCCTGTTGCCCGCCGGGCGCCCGCCCCAAGCTCGTTAGTGCCCAGCTACCGCGAACCTTTTATCCACGATCATCCGGGCCGTCTTCAACCAAGGCGAGGACCCAGCGCGGAACCATCGCCGGGCCGACAAGCGGAGCCTGCCACCAAAGCAAGCTTGGTCCCGCAGTCCTAGACGGCTGCAGGACGCAGCGCGGACGGACAGACCCGCCAGAACGGACCCCGGGGGGCTGGGCGCATCGGCAAGGTGAGGCAGATCAGCACGTTGCGCCCAATCGGCACGCCTCGATCTGGGTCGCGGTGCGATGGGGCTCTGCGTTCGTTTGATGGGGTACAGCGGCGGCCCTCCCTCTACCACTCGGCGGCGACTGGGGCCGTCGCGGGGGTAGGTGGCTCGCTGGCATTGCGGTTGCTGTGTGCCTCGCGCAAGCCCCAGCCCGACACGCCCGCCAAGGCCGGTTCGGGTCGTTTGGGTCTTTTGCATCGGGCGCAGACATCCAATCCAAGGAGCACGTGATGACCCCAGAAGAAGCCAATCAGCTAGTCCAAGGCGTATTCGACGGTATCTTTGATTCGTTGACCAAGGCGGCGCCTGGCGGGCGCCCACTTATGGCGTCATCCACTACCGTGCTATCGCTGATGAAGCCCGGTTTCCGAATTCTGTCGTCGTCGTACCGCAATCCGTGGTCGCCTGGAAACAGCAATGGCAGCCAGGTCAACGCGGTCAACACGGCTCGCTTGGTCGATGATGCGATCAATCTGTCAACGCTATATGCCGCCAGCGGTCGCTCGATCACCAAGATGTATGGCGATATCATGGACAATGTCCAGATACCGACACAGCCAGAAGATCCACTGATCGTCAAGCAGCTAAACGATGCCTGGGCCATGCTGTACCGCAATGTAAACGTAACCGATCCGGATACTGGCCAGGTATCGGAAAAGACACTTGATACCCCCGTGTATCGCGACTACAAAGCCAACCAGGATGCGTATGTAATTGAGCAGCGCGCCTATGTCCAGGCTTATAATGCGGCGCAGCAGACAACGGAAGGCCGTGCAACCTGGCCGCTTCTGTCCCCTGGACTGCAGGTTCCGGTGCAGCGTGCATACAATACCTGGCGCAGCAACTTCGCCGACAAGGTCGAACAGGCTTTGGCTATTCAGCAGACCAGCTCGCAGAATGCCTTGAGCAAGGCCTTCAAAAAAGCCCAAGATCTGTTTAATGGCTATGCCGCCAATCTCGATGAGACTGGCACTGGCACCGGCACCGGCGGGCTCATCCACCGCGTCTCGCTGTCGCCGTCCGACTGGTTCTCCAGTAGCTCTTCGACCAAGTGGACGGTCATCGATACGGCCTCGGGAAGCTTCGTTCGCAACGCCACGTCGGACTTCAAGTCCTATGGCGGCTCGGCCGGCTTCAGCCTGGGCTTCTTCAGCATCGGCGGCAGCGGCGGGACCCAGAAGACGCACCGACACGTCACCGCCGAGACCCAGGGCATTCGCATCAGCTTTGAGTATTCGCTGGTGACCATCAGCCGACCCTGGATGTCCTTCCATCTGCTATCGACCAAGGGCTGGAACATGCAGAACTTGTTCCGCAAGGGCCAGCTATCGAACGGCAGCAAGAGCAACCAAAACGCGTCCCTGATGCCGCTTTTGCCCACCGCCTTTGTGGTTGTGCGCAATGTGCGAATCAGCGCCAACTGGTCTAAGAGCGACTATGACTTTGTCAGCGCCCAGACCAAGGCCTCGGGTGGATTCGGCATTGGGCCTTTCCAGATCTCCGGTGGATATGGCGGTGCATCGTCGAATGAGACCTACACATCGGCATTCGCCAATGGCACCATCATCAACCCCGGTGTGCAGGTGATTGGCTGGATCAGCCAGATCGTCCCGTACTGCCCGCCGGCCTAATTCGGATTTCGTGTGTCGCCCGGCGGCACTCGAAAGGCCAATCCTCGTGTCCAGAGGAAATCGGGATTGTCGTGCCTGGTTTCCTCTGGACGACCCTTCCTTTCCGAACAGAAGAAGGTACCATGGTCACCAATCTCATCTCTAGCCTGTATGACACATTGCTGCAGACGCTCAGCCTGTCATCGATGCCGGGTACCTACTTTCAGTTTGCTTGGCCATCGATCGGTCTTTCATCATCTGATTTCAAATTAACTTCGCCAGGCCCCGATGATCCAAATGCCGCTGAAGAGACATTTTCCTTGCTATGCAACATGGCGGCAACGGCCAATCCGCTGCGCTTCGAAAATTCCGGATTCGAGATTGATGACCTGTACCAGATGTTGATCTTGGGCGCGATTCCGGTGGGGGCCGATCCCAACAATCTTCTAGTAAATCCCATTTATAAGCTCTTTGCCGACGCGCAATATGAATTTGCACAGGGGCAAAAGGGCAGCAATCGCGATCCCAGCGTCTTTTATTATCCCTGTCGCGCCACGCCCAGCGACTGGTACAGCGAGAGCGCGGCCCAGCACTGGCCGACGCTGTCGCTGACAGCGGGCCAGGTGCGGCCGGCGCGACCCGATTCTCTGTTCATCAAGAGCGGGGGTCAGCGCCTGATCGACGAGGGGGTCCTTAAGCTGCGGCCCAGCGGCGGCAACAGCAGCGCGATCAAGGGCCAAATCCAGAACAACATCAAGCGCGTCCTCGCCACGTTTGACCCGCGGCGGACCCAGCTTGTGGGGGCCAAACCCCTGGACGCACTGCGCAGCCGGGCGCTAAAGCCCGCCAGCCCCCGCGCGGTCGCCCGCCTGGCAGTGGCCCCTCCGCGCCCAGTCGCTGTGATCGAGGACGGCGCCGTAGCGGCCCGCTTCGTCGATCTGGCTGCTGCGATCACGGCCAAAAAGGATCTGCGGCTGACGCCAGCCCTGGCCGCACTGCCCAGCTTGGACCGCATCCACATTGATGCGCAGAAGTACACGATCGTCCCCAGCGCCGATCTAACCGTCGACAGGCGGGTGCTCCTGCAGCGCGTCCTTGACAGCCAGCTTCTGTCGGCAGCGCTGACACCGCAGACCACGAACTTCCAGATCTCGTGCCGGTTCTGTCTGGTGAACATCACGCGCCCGTGGTTCAAAAGCGCGCTGCTCAACCTGCGTAGCTGGTACATGTTCGGCACGCCGGCAGGCGAGTTTTCAAGCGGGACGCTTGACCACAATCCCGGCATGTTTCCGATGTTGTCGTCGGCGTTTCTGGCCATACGCGATCTAAAGATCAGCGCCCAGTGGTCGGCACAGGACCGCCAGAACCTGTCCCGCGCCAAGTATCTTGGGCCCTTCGACGTCGGCAGTGCTACGTTGCAGGCCGACTCGCTGACCAGCAGCGGGCTGCAGATCGTCGGCTGGCTCTCCAGACAAAACCCGATGTTGCCGCCGCTGTCGCAGCCGACCGGCTAGGCGAGCTCGTCGAAGTCGACGATGCCCTGGCTGTCTTCCCAACGTCGGCTTGAAGCGGCGTGTCCCGGAGGAATCCCATGCGGTCCATGACTCGTTGCCTCTTGTTGACGTCGCTGTTGGCGGCTTGCCCCTCGCAGACGGATCCAATGGATGCCAGCCAACTGGGCGATGCCGGCCAGGATGGAGGCGCGGATATGGCGGAGACCTTGGCGTGCACGATCACCGCGACCACCAGCCTGGATGCGCTGAGCAAGATCGTCACCGGGACGGGCGAGATCCGCTGCAGCACGCCAGCCAACCTGTCGATGCGCGTCTGCCTGTATTCCAAAGCCCTGACCGAGACGATCTGGAGCGACCTGATCGAGTGCCGAGACGTAAGCGCGAGCGGACAGAGCAGTCTCAAGCGCGACATCAGCACGTCGGTTGCCGTCGGACCGAGCCGGCACTACCGCACGGTCGTCGAAGCGCAACTGGGCGGGGTCAGCCAGCCGACGCAGACCTCGGCGACGATTGCCGCGCCGTAGTACCGCACGAATTCCCCCGAAAGCACGACAGGGGCCCCGCCGAAGCGCAGTCGAACAATACGCACATGAACTTGTTCGATGTCTGCCACGTGGCCATTTGGGCTGCGTGACCTGCCGCCAGGGAGTGCGCGGGATTGGCACGCTGAGCGGATCCGCCACGCTGCGTGCAAGCCGCTGTGCCCGCGCGGACGCAAGCACTCCGCGGCATCGGTCGCCGCCACGGCCTTCCCAAGCGATGTCGGCCAGCGGGTGGGCTTCCGTACCGGAGCGTTCGCGGCGCAGTTCTTGCTGTAGGCACGGTCGTGGGTGAACTCCCTCGCGAAGCCTGTGCTTCTGCCGGACTGAAGCAGCGGTGTCCTGGTCCCCACGCCACGTCGGCCCCAGTTCCAACCGCATAAGAAGCTCAGCCGGATCCAGCTGGATGCGCGGGTGTCCGATGCGCAGGCGAAGCCGAACAACGAGCGCGTCGA
>JAYRFD010000073.1:0-4915 GCA_041908565.1 Polyangia bacterium
AAAACTTTCTCCAGACGAGCCACGCTCAGGTCCACCGTCGCCGTGCTGCGATGGCCTGACACATTCCAGGCAAGTGTCGCGTGGGCCACCTCAGGCTCCAGATCCAGATGCAGACTTTCAAAGCGTGCCCAGCGGCTCATCGGCCCAAGCGGCCAACAGCAAGGACAGCACCGCGGTCCACATTTGGCTAGGTGCTCGCGCCCGAGATGCGTCGGTGGTTTAGGCAGGGCAGATCGGTTCGCACGCGGTCCTGCCAGCGGAAGTCAAGCTCGGCCACTGCGATCCCTTCGCCGTCTGTGCACTCAGCGAGCACGACTCCCCACGGGTCGGCAATCAGCGAGTGCCCATAGGTCACGCGGTTGCCACTGTGTCGGCCCTGCTGCGCGGCGGCCAGCACAAAGCACTGGTTCTCGATGGCGCGCGCGCGCAAAAGGACGTGCCAGTGGTCTTTGCCCGTATGCAGCGTAAACGCAGCCGGGACCGCCAGCATGCGAGCCCCCGCTTGCACCAGACCGCGGTAAAGCTCGGGGAAGCGCAGGTCGTAGCAGATGGAAAGCCCCAGCCCACCCCACGGCGTCGGTGCGACCACGCGCTGTCCGGCGTCGCCAGCCAGCACCGTATCGGATTCGCGCAGGGTGGTGGCGGCAGTGGCAAAGTCGACGTCGAACAGGTGGATCTTGCGGTACGCAGCGACGATCTCGCCAGCTGGACCCAGGCAGACGCAGGCGTTGTAGACTCGCGCCGCGTCGGGGCTGGCAGCCGGAAAGCCACCCAGGACCAAGTGCACTTGCAGCTGGGCAGACAGCGCCCGCATCGCATCCAGAATCTGGCCCGATCCGTCGTCCCCCGACAGCTGGACGGCGTGGCGATGCTTCAGGTGTTCATCGCTTGAGACGAGGGCGAAGTTTTCCGGCAGGACGATCAGCCGCGCGCCACGGGATCGCGCACGCTGGCACAGGCTCGTCACCCGACGCAGGTTGTCGGAAACATCGGACGACGAAGTCAGCTGCACAACGGCTGCCAGCAGGCGTCCGTCCCCTGGTTCTGGGGGCGGCGGGACATGCGCACTGACCGAGCGTGCAGAAGGTTCCACGGGGCGGAAGTGTACTATATACTTTCGGCGGTCGACGAAGCGAAATGCCATCTGGACAACGGGCAGCTCTCAACGCGCGCGCGCGAAGGATTCTGGGCGCGATCACTCAAGAGTACTTGAGCACCGGGGAAGCGGTCGGTTCACGCACCGTGACGCGGCGCTATGGCATTGACCTATCACCAGCGACGGTCCGCAACGTCATGAGCGACCTCGAGGAGATGGGGCTCATTGAACAACGCCATACCTCGGCGGGGCGAATTCCGACGCAGCTCGGCCTGCGCTTCTTCGTCGATTCGCTGCTGGAAGTGCGTCAGTTGTCGCCGCAGGATCAGGAAAGCCTGGCCACGCGCTATTCGTTTCCGATGGGTGCAGTCGACGCTGCGCTGCGCGAGGCGGGCAAGGTGCTGTCCGATCTGTCGTCGCACACCGTGGTCGTCACGCTGCCGCGAGCCGAAGACGAGGTCCTGCACCACGTCGAGTTCGTCCGCTTGCGCGACAGTGCCCTGCTGGCGGTCCTGGTCAGCAAGAACGGTCGCGTGCAGAACAAGCTGGTGCAGCTTACGCAGGCTGATCCGCTGACAGGCGACGACCTCGAACGCATCCACAACTATCTAAACGACAAGCTGGAAGGGCGTACCCTTGCCGAAGTTCGCCGCTTGGTCGAGGCGGAGCTAGCCAGCGAGCGGGTCCGCTACGACGCCCTGGCCTTGCGCGCCCTGCGTTTGCAGCAGCAGGCCCTGCCAGAGCCCGAGACCAACATCTATGTCACCGGCCAAGCCAACCTGATTGGTCACCTGCTGGACGACGAGCCGCATCCCGATCCCGAGCGCCTAAAGGCCCTGCTGCGCGCGCTGGAAGATCGTCGCATCCTGGTTCAGCTTCTGGAACAAACCGAGGTCGCCAGCGGCCTGCAGGTCTTCATCGGAGCCGAAAACGGCGTGCCCGAGCTTGCCGACAAGTCGGTCGTGGCTTCGGCCTATGGCGACGGACGACGACCGGTTGGCGCGCTGGGGATCATTGGCCCGACCCGCATGAACTACTCGCGGGTTATTGCGCTGGTCGACTTCACTGCTCAACTTCTGTCCAGCGTGATGACTCACCCACGCTAGGCCGCTCGCGATCAAAGCCATCGAAAGACCACCACGAATCGGACCCTCTGGCGTACCTTTCTGCAGCGTGCCGGCCGACGCAGGGCATTCACCCGCCAGAGGACCCTTGAATGTGCCGGACAGGAGACACGGATCATGTCGACTCAGGATCAGCAAGCCCCGGATGCAGCCAACCCCAGCGCCGATAAGGCATCGGATGCAGCAGGTGGGACGGCTAAAGCACCAGAGACCTCGGACGTGGCTCGGCTGACCAACGAACGCAACGAGCTAAACGATCGCTTGCTGCGGCTGGCTGCCGAGTTCGAAAACTACAAGCGACGCATCCGCAAAGAGACCGAAGACACATCGGTCCGCGCGACGGAGAGCGTGCTTAAAGAGATACTGCCGGTACTGGACAACCTGGACCGTGCGCTGCAAGCCGCTCGCGTCGGGGATGCGGGCGCCGGTGGTGCGCTGGTCGAAGGCGTGCTGCTGGTGCAAAAGCAGTTCCTGACCGCGCTCGAGAAGTGCCAGGTCAAGCCCTTCGAAGCAGAAGGCCAGCCCTTTGACCCACAGGTGCATGAAGCCATCTCGCAGATCGAGACGGACAAGGTGCCTGCCGGATCGGTCGCGTCGGTGTTTCAGCGTGGGTACAAGATCGGCTCGCGCTTGCTGCGCCCGGCACTGGTGGCCGTGGCCAAGGCTCCGTCGCAGCCGGCTCACTAGTCCGACGTAGAGCAACCGACGAAGGACCCCCTGCAATTGGCCAAGCCGCGCGACTACTACGAGGTTCTGGGCGTTTCCCGCGATGCGGACGACGGCGAGCTAAAGCGTGCCTACCGTGCGCTGGCGCTGCGTTATCACCCCGACCACAACCAGAACGACAAGACGGCAGAAGAGCGCTTCAAGGAAGTCTCTGCTGCGTATGCTGTCCTGTCCGATTCTGAAAAGCGCGCTCGCTACAACCGCTTGGGCCACGTGGGACTGACGCAGGCTGGGGCATCCGCCGACGCGGTCAGCCTGGACCTGGAAAACGTCAAAGAGTTCTTCGACAGCATCTTCGGCGATATCGGCGACTTGCTGGGGCGCAAGAAGGGCCGCACCAGTGGTCGCGATCTGCGCTACACCGTCGAGATTTCTTTGCGCGACGCTGTCTTGGGGGCCCAGAAGACCATCACCTTCCCGGTACGGGCCGACTGCGGCACCTGCCGTGGCACCGGAGCCAAAGGCCAGGAAGCCGGCCTGCGCATCTGCCGCGCGTGCAGCGGCAAAGGCGAAGTACGCGCGCCGGGGATCCTGCCCATCCGTCGCCCCTGCGGGTCGTGTCGCGGCACCGGCAAAGAAGTCGTCGATGCCTGTCCTTCTTGTCGAGGCAACGGGCAGACCGAACAGCAGCGCGAGTTTGTCGTCAATGTCCCGGCCGGCTGCGAAGACGGCACGCTGCGACGCTTGGCCGGCCAAGGCGAGCCCGGTCGCCATGGCGGCAGCAACGGCGATCTGACGGTGGTGTTGCGCATCAAGCCGCATCCTGTGCTGCGACGGGAAGGGGCGCTTCTGCACTGCGATGTGCCCTTGAGCATCTTCGAAGCGGCGCTGGGCGCCGAGATCGAAGTGCCCACCATCGACGGCAAGGTCGATATGAAGATCCCCCCCGGCACTCAGTCGGGGGCGGTGTTTCGTCTGCGCGGCAAGGGCGTCCTGTCGCAGAGCGGCCAGCGCGGTGATCTGCACGTCCACGTCACCGTCGAGACTCCCAAGAACCTGACCGACCGGCAGCGCCTGGCATTGCTGGAGCTTGCGGGCAAGCTTCCCGCTAACACGCAGCCGCAGAAACAGCAGTACGCCGAGGCCCTGCAGAAGCTTGAGCAGGAAGAAGCCTCGACGGCGCTGGCCACCGACAAAGCCAAGAAGCGCTAGCCAAGGACCCGGGTGCGCCGGGCGAAGGTTCATCGGATACTTCGCCGGTTCCGCGGACGGGGATCCGTCCAACGCCTCCGCGTCTCTGCTTGCCCTGCTGACCGTCGAGTGGTCGTGCCTATCGACGGCGCCCCGCGAGTTGTCATACGCTAGCAACGAGCCATGTCATCTACTGGGGAACGGGACCACGGGGGCGGTGGGCCGAAGGCGGGTGCGGCAGCAGGGCGCCCTGCGAGCGCCAGCGACGATCGAGAGGTCGCGCTTGCCGATACACTGCCGGCTCGTTCGGCGGCTTCTGCAGCCGTCGAAAAAACGCTGCCACCGTCGGTGGTCCTTTCGCCAAGTCTGAACGATGGGCGGGTGGATGCGCGGGGCCCGACGCTCCGCCCCGATGGAGAGGTCGATCCGCGGGCCGAGACGCTTAAGGCTCCGTCCAAAGTGGCTGACCTTGCCGAGACCATGTCGCCCGACGCTGCCGGCGTAGCGGCGACCTTGGGACCCGATGCCGCCGTTGACCCTCGAGGCAAAACGCGAGCAGCAGAGGTCGTATCGGTTGGCGACCTGTCCAAGCTGCAAAGCGACTACCCGGTCGCGCGTTGGGACCGCTACGAGTTTCAAAAGAAGCTCGGCCAGGGCGGCATGGGCGCCGTATACAAAGCGCGCGATCGTCGGCTGGATCGCGACGTCGCGCTGAAGTTCATCCGCGGCGGTGATCCCAACATGGTCATGCGCTTCTTGCAGGAAGCGCGCGCCCAGGCCCGCATCGACCATCCCCACGTCTGCAAGGTCTATGAAGTCGGCGAGGTCGAGGGCAAAG
>JAYRFD010000074.1:0-2454 GCA_041908565.1 Polyangia bacterium
GGCTGACCGTGCTGTTCGCGTTTGGCTCGGTGTACTTCTTCTGTTCGGTGCTGGGCCAGGTCTGGTTCACGGCGCATGTCGTATCGCTGGCTGTCTGCGCGCTGTATTTCGTCGCGCTGCTGCGTCCCTTGCGCCCGGCGCTTTGCGGCCTGTGCGTGGGGGCCTTGTTCTTGACGCGACCCCAGATGGCGGCCTTGGCAGGCCTGTTCCTGATTGAGCTTTTGCGTCGTCATCATCCCGAGGATCGCTATCCGCGGCGGCTCGACGATCTGCGGCAGGTGTTCTTTCCGCCCAAGAACCAACGCGCGCCGCATCCGCAGTCGCTGTGGCCTGCGCTGCTGATTTTCGCGTTCACCAGCAGCGCGCTGGCCGGCCTGGGCATGGTCCACAACGTCCTGCGCTTCGGCCATCCACTGGAGTTTGGTCACAGCTTCCTGACCACCATGCAGGCCGACAACATCCAGCGCTTTGGCTTGGTCAATTACCAGTACCTGTCGCGCAACTTGGCGACTGCGCTGACCCTGCTGCCCAAGCTTTTGCCGACGGCGCCATACGTGCAGATCAGCTATCACGGCTTGGCGCTGTGGTTCACCACGCCGGCGTGGCTGTACCTGCTGTGGCCGCAGTCACCGCTTCAAGCAAGCCCGCTGCTCGCAACCGCAACCGCACCCGCAACATCAACCGAGATCGAGCAGGACAACCGTCGCGTCTTTGTCTGGGCCTTGGCCTTGTGCTCGATCCCCATCGCGCTCGTCAGCTTACTGTATCAGAACACCGGCTATGTGCAGTTCGGTTACCGCTTCAGCTTGGATTACACGCTGCCTTTGCTGCTGCTGCTCGCGCTTTCCCGCCGGGCTCCCCCGGGGCGGCTGTTCTGTCTATGTGTGGTATGGGGCGTGCTTGTGAACTTGTTCGGTGCGCTCACGTTCAGTCGTTACTGGCAGTTCTATTTCAACGGATCCTTCCCCGTTTCGTTCTGACCGTCGCGCATCCCTGGGGAACTCGCGGCTCCTCGGCATCGTCCGCCTCGTTCGATTGAGCATGGCCCGGGATCGTCCTGCGCCTCCCGTGGTGGCTGTGGTGCCTGCGGCTCCCGTGGTGGCTATGTCGCCCGTGGTGACTGCAGTGTCATCGGGTGCGACATGCTCGCCCGATGCAAGCCAGACCGATACAAGTCCGACCCGCACAAGCCGGCGTTTCGCCTGGCAATTGACGGCCGCAGATCGTGCGTGCGATGCTGAAAAGCGGGGGCGTATCGATCTGTTGTCCGCTCCAAACACAGACCTAAGCGCGGGGCACAGGCCACTCCATGCCGAATAAAAAGCCGGTGGGCACGACGTGGAGCCCGCCCAAGCAGTTCGACGAGTATCGCATCCTTTGGCAGCTTGGCCGCGGCGGCATGGGCGAGGTGTATCTCGGTCAGGACACCCTGCTCGATCGCCCAGTGGCTATTAAGTTCATCAGCGCCATCAACCCCGACAGCCTGATGCGCGAGCAGTTCCTAAACGAAGCGCGCGCCGCGGCTCGCCTGCAGCACCCCAACGTCGTGTCGGTCTATCGCGTCGGCGAGATCGACGGTCACCCTTACATCCTTTCGGAGTTTGTGCGCGGCCAGAACCTGGATCGCGTCAAGCTGCCGATGCCGTGGAACCGCGCGCTGGAGCTAGGCATTGGCCTGGCCCGCGGCTTGGCGGCTGCCCATCGTCGGGGAGTCCTGCACCGCGACATCAAGCCCGGCAACGTCATCCTGGCCGCCGATGGTCAGGTCAAGATCCTCGACTTCGGTCTGGCCAAGTTCATCGAAAGCAGCATCCGCGACGTCGTCGAGCAGCCGGAGAACAATCGGCTGCACGTCACCGCGCCCACGCTGGATATCAAGAGCGCCATCTCGGGCGAAAACGTTCCCGCTGTCGGCGAAAATGAGCTTGCTGACACGGCCGATCCCGTCGACGACAGCGTGGCCGACAAGCAGAGCCGCGTGCCAGCGCAGATCCATGTCTCGTTCGCTGCGGTGGCGCGGGCCAGCATGCCGACGGCACGCAAGGCTGCCAAGGCGCCGGTCTCGCCAAGCTCCGACACACCGCCTGCGTCACCATCGGGCATCAGCGATCCGGCGGCTCGCGAGTCGCTGGAAGATGCCGACACCGGCGAACGGCCCGCAGTGTCGGCCAGCCTGGTGCCGATGACGGCCGCCGATGCCGGCTTGGCTGAAAACGAGCCCGCCCGCCGGACCTCGAGCGGCATCAAGGGCACGCCGCTGTACATGGCGCCCGAGGTGCTAAACGGCGAGCCCGCGTCGCGTCGATCCGACATCTATTCGATGGGCGCGCTGCTGTATGAGCTGTGCACGGGATCGCCGCCGCACTACGACCCGCTGATGACGCTGGCCGATCTGCGCCGCATTGCCAGCAACCAGTCGGCTAGCTCGCTTTCGACGATGGTGACCAACGTCGA
>JAYRFD010000075.1:0-6090 GCA_041908565.1 Polyangia bacterium
CCGAATCAGCTGCGGCACCGATGCGTGCGCGCTGGCGCGAATCGGCGGGGCCAGGCGGTGCGACACACCCTCTTCGCCGCCCTCGGCTTCGCCTTCGGCATTCCAGTCGTAGGGGCTGTGCATGCCCAGCGCCAGCTCTAGCGCTTCGTTTAAGGCCTGCGAGATGTACAGCACATGGCCAGACACCATCCGCCCGTCCAGCCCCACCGCCGGATACCACAGGCAGCGCGCCCGCAGGCGATCGATGGGCACCACTTGCCCGCTGGCGATGTGCACCGCAAAGCGCGGATAGACGTACTGTCCGAGACCCATGGGTCCAACGTACTATAGCCGCCCCCCATGGGCTATTTGGTCAAAGAACTCTTCTACACACTGCAAGGGGAAGGCGCGCAAAGCGGACGGGCCGCGGTCTTTCTGCGCTTCGCCGGCTGCAACCTGTGGACGGGCCGTGAAAAGGACCGCCCGCGCGCCATCTGCCAGTTCTGTGACACCGACTTCGTCGGCACCGATGGCCCGGGGGGTGGGCGCTTTCCCGACGCGGACCACGTGGCCCTGGCCGTCCACAGCACCTGGCTGCAGGCCACGGCTGGACGGGCCGGTGCGCCCTTGGTCGTCTGCACCGGGGGCGAGCCCCTGCTGCAGCTCGACTCGCCGCTTTTGGCCGCGCTGCACGACCGCGGGTTCACGGTCGCCGTCGAGACCAACGGTACGCAGCCACTGCCCGAGGGCCCGCAGCGCATCGACTGGGTCTGCGTCAGCCCCAAGGCAGGCAGCGATCTGCTGCTGCAACAGGGCGACGAGCTGAAGCTGGTCTATCCGCAGCCCGGTGCCGAGCCCGAGCGCTTCGCCGACCTTCCGTTTCGCCACTTCTATCTGCAGCCCATGGACGGACCGCTGCGAGCGGAAAACACGCAGCGCGCCGTGCAGTACTGCCTGACCCATCCCCGCTGGGCGCTGAGCCTGCAGACCCACAAGCTTCTCGGTATTCCCTAGCGATCGACGCGTGACACACGCCGCGCGACTCTCGATGCGCGACACGTGACACACGACACATCACGCGTGACTGACGACGCCCGCGCCCTGCAGTCGCGTCTCCTCCAGACGCTACGCGCGGCCCGGTCTAGTCGAGGATCTCGACGGCGCCTAGCTCTTCGGCTTGCTGCAGGAACTCGCGAATGCGGGCGGCGATCGGGCGATCGTCCAGCAGGTGATGCGACAGCCCGCCTTGGTCGATGATCTGCGATAGCTCGGGCTGGCTGGTCTCGCCGCTTAGGCGCAGCGCCGTGCTCAGGCGCACCGGAACCTTGGGTAAGCCCGTCGGAGGCGCGTCCGGCTTGCCGATCTTCGCCGGATCGATGCAGTCACCCAGATCCGCTGCGGCGGCCATGCGCGTGGTCAGGTTGCTGATGCCATAGCGTGTGCGCAGCGTCGCCAGCACCGACGTGTGATCGTAGGTCGTGTGACACACGCGCCCGGTCCGCACCGTCGGTCCGATGACCATGGACGGCACGCGGAAGCCCAGCTGACGGAACTCAGGACGATCGTCCATCGCCGTCGGTGGCGGCACGTGGTCGAAGAACCCGCCGTGTTCGTCATAGGTGATGACAAGCAGCGTGCGCGACCACTGCGGGCTCTTGGCGATGGCTTGCACGATGCTGGCCATCAGGGCCTGGCCCAAGTTGATGTCGTGGCTTGGGTGATCGTCGTTCGACAGATAGTCGGGATCGATGATCGAAAACGGCGGCAGCGTGCCACGCTTGGCGTCGGCGAAGAACTCAGACAGGCGGGCGCTGGGGTTCTTGCCCAAAAGCACGCGCCCCGGAAAACCGCCCAAGTGGAAGGCAGCAAGGCCGGCGGTGTAGTTCTTGGCCGTAAGCCCCTTGTCGTGCATGCGATCCCAGACCGTCGCCACACCGCCGTTCCACTGCGGCGAATTCTTCTGCAGGCCAAACGACGTACCGGCGTGCAGATAGAAGCGATTGGGAAACGTGGGTCCCATCACCGACGCGAACCAGCGATCGCAGACCGTGAATCGATCCGCCAGCGCGTAATAAAACGGGATGGCGGTGCGGTCGTGGAAGCCCATGACCTCGCGCTGTTCGGTGCCGGCGCCGGCGTGTTCTTTGGCGAAGCCGTCGTTCTTGCCGGCGTTCCACTGCGCGTGGCTGGCGTTCCAGCTGTGCGGCGGATCTTTGGGCGTGCGGTTGCTGGTGCGGAACACCGGGATGGTGCCGCCGCGCCCGTCGGGGTTGGTCTCTGTACCGCGCAGACCGTCGACGTTGGCGCGATCCGGATAGGCCGCATCCGATCGCAGCGAGCCCAGGTAGTGATCGAAGGAACGATTCTCCATCATCAGCACGACGATGGCGTCGATCCCGGTAAACGGCGCCGAGGCCGTCAAGGCGGCACTGGCTGCCCGTTCATCGGTCGTCTCTGCCGATGACAGCGCCCCGCTTTCGCTGTCGGCAGCGGCTTCCCCACCGCAGCCCAGCGTCAAGGCCGAAAGTCCTCCACCCAGGCCGGCGAGCAGCTGCCTTCGCGACAGATGACCAGCCACGTCGTCACGCTTACGGTCCGTCATAGGCCGCGTCTTACCGCGCGTGGATCGGAATTGCAATCGAGCCGTTTCTGCGGGCTCAGGACGCGCTGGCGCGGTCTTGCCAAGATGAAGTCGTTGCTCCGTGATGCGCTGGCTGCGATCCGATGAACACGAACGCGCGGTCAACGCGCGCGTTGACAAAGATCGGGGTCTGATAGGATGCGCGAATGATCAACGGCATGGGCCGACCTTTGCGGCATTCCTTGCAGCGCGATCTCGACGCAGGTGAAAGGACGATACACGCTGCCGGGATCGGCGATCTGTCGACGAACCTTGGCTGCCCGCGACGCGGCGAACGCTGGCACAGCGGACATCGCCGATCAGCGGCAGCGCTGCGTCATCGCATCGGGTCGCCACGGCGCAATGGGCTGGTCGGGGCCATCGCTGCGGCGGCCGCGGTATCGCGGTGGCTGGGCCCAGCGCTTGTGCTGATTGTGTTGAGTGATGCGTCGCAGGCCCATGGCAAGCCCACCGCGGCGCGCGCCGGATCGCGTCAAGCACCCGCTGCGTCCCCTCGAAAAGCGCCGGTCGATCGACCGCCTGCAGAGCCCGGCGATAGCGCGCGCGGAGCCGCATCGACGGCTGCGACTGCGGCAGCTGCACCGACGGCACCGAGCAGCACCCAGGCCCTTGATGCCGACACCCAGGCCGAGCTGCGCGAGTGCCAGACCCGCATCGTCCCCGGCTCCGCGGTAAGCGCCGACACCCACAACCGGCCAGAGCTGGTCGTCGGACGTCGCCGCGTGTTCGATCGCGTGCGCGGCTACATGTGCATCCCGTCTTATGCCATCAGCCCCAAGCCGGTCACCCAAGGGCAGTACGAAGCGGTGATCGGCGTGCGCCCGCATGGGGCCGACTACGCCGCGAACCGACCGGTCTTCGTGTCGTTTGTACAGGCGGCGCAGTACTGCAACACCGTCTCGCTGAAGGAACGGCTGACCCCCTGTTATGAGATGCGCATCGACAAGCAGGGCAAAAAGACCGTCGCCTGGCCGAACCGCCAGGGCTGCAGCGGATACCGTCTGCCTGCGATCGAAGAAGCCGCCGCGTATGAGCGCGGAACGGAGAGCGAGTGGACCTGGGTCAGCAGCACGCTGCCGCTGGGCATGCTGGACGCTCGCAACGACGCACCGCGCGGCTTCTATCTGGCACGCAATGCGGCACCTGCGATCGCCGGCCAGCCGACCAAAGAGCGCCACGCCAAGCGCTAATTCACACGACAAAGCCGTTCGTTCCAAGGTCTACCGGATCGTCGACGTCGACGATCACAGGTTGTTCAGCGCCGAGTTAGGCAGGCGCGCAGTCCCTCGGCCAGTGTGCGCCAAGCCGGTACCTGCTCAATCGACAGGCCGCGCGTCACAAGCTCTTGCGCGCCGCTTGGCGACAGGCCGGTGATCACGGTCGTTGCCCCCAACAAGCGCACGGCGTGAATCATGCGCACCAAGGGCTCTAGCCCACCGCCGGCAAAGTCGCGCGCGCTGGTCAGATCCAAGATCACCGATCGGGCTCGACGCTCGACGACAGAGCTCAGCAGGCGCTCGGTCACGGTGGCGGCTCGATCGGCGCTCAGCACGCCGATGATGGGCATGACCAAGACGCCATCCCACAGATCCAAGACGGGCGCAGATAGCTCAACGATCTGGCGGTGCTGCGCTTCGATCAGCTCTAGCTTGCGATCCAGCTCGGCCAACAGCTGGCTCTTGTGCGCGGCTTCGGCCCGCGCGGCGCTCGCTCGCTCTTCCAGCTCGCGGGCTTTTTCTTTGCGGTCGGTGATGTCCAGGACCGAGCAGACCAGAAATCGCCTGCCGTCGGTGCGAATCAACAAGCGGGCCGTGCAGCTGATGTCGATCTGCGTACCATCCTTGCGTCGACCACGCAGCTCAAAGCACCAGGGCGAATCGCTGGTGGACGCGGCCCAGCTGGCCTGCGGGACGGCCTGGCCCGTGATCAGTTTTTCGAACAAGCGCTGCGCGTGCTCATGCTCTTCCGACAACAGCACACGCGTGTGCAGGCGCCCGATCAGCTCTTCAACTTGATACCCAAACAGCGCGCAGTAGGCGCGATTTACCGTTGAAAATCGGCCTCTTTGATCGACCAAGCACAGGCCGACATCGGCGGTCTCTAACAGGGCGCTTAGCAGCGATTCGGCTTCGCGATGACCGCGTTCGGCGCGGATGTGCTGCGTCACGTCTTCGGTCTGCACCAAGACGCAGGACACAGGCGCTGTCTCGACGGACGGCGCCCCAAGCGGAGCGTCGATCGAGCCATCCAGAAGCAGTGGGCTTGCGCGCAGCTCAAGCGTGGTGGTGCCAAGGCTGGGACGCGTGACTTCTAGCTGCTCGATCTGCTCGGCCGCACCAGCCAGCACGCGGCGCAGCAGGGCAAAAAGCGGGGCGCGGTCGAACTGCGCTTCGCATGCAGCGTCCAGGCTTACCGTCGGCAGCCCGCGCGTGTGCCAGCTGCGATTGTGATAGCGCACGACACCGCGCGCATCGCAGACCGCAACCCCCACGCTTAGCAAGTCCAGCATGGACCGCATCGGCGCAGTCAGCGAGCCGACGCTGGGCGCGTTCGATCGCGGCTCGCTCATGCCAGCCTGTCCCCGGGGGTAGCGCAAGCCTCCGGCACCAACACGGCTGTCAACCCGGCCCACCTAGACCAGCTGGACGCACGACGCCCCGGGTCCCCACCACCGCGGGGCAGACGCAGACACGGCTGTCGTGACAATGCGAAGGACAAGGGTGCGCTGAATTTAGAGAATCAAACCCCTTGCCCGGTGTCAATCGCCTCGCGGTGGCTCGGCGGCGGAAGGGTGGCGCGAACCCGGCAAGAGGCAGCCTACGGACGCGTCGGCACCAGCGACAGATGGGACAGGCGCTGTGCGATCTCGGGAAGCGGCAGCACTTCGCAGCAGGCTCCCGACTCGGCCGCGGCGCGCGGCATGCCATAGACCAGCGACGATCGATCGTCCTGAGCAATCGTCCAAGCACCCGCTTCGCGCAAGGCCAAAAGACCGCTGGCCCCGTCCTGCCCCATGCCAGTCAGGACCAGGCCCAGGGCCGCTGCGCCGTGTGTGTTTGCCGCCGACAAGAACAGCCGGTTGGCGCTGGCAGCCAGTTCTTGCGGAGCGGCCGCTTGCACATAGGCCTGCGTCGTTCGCACCAAGATGTGGGCATGCTGCGACGATACATAGACCGTGCCTCCGTGCAGGTTGGCGGCATCGCGCACAGCGACGACTGGGACCGTCAGCACGGCCTGTAGCTGCTGCGCAAATCGCGCGACCGAGTCTGCCGACATGTGCTGCGCGATAACAACGGGAGGCGCGGTGGGCGGCAGGGATTCCAGCGCATGACGCAGCGCATCCAGGCCACCGGTCGATGCGGCAATCGCGATCAGCGAAGCGCTGCGCGGCGGCAGGCGAGGCAGCAGCAACGTCGTCGGGCTGTGCAGACGACGATCGGCGTGCGCCTGGCGGATGCGTCGAATCAGCG
>JAYRFD010000076.1:0-4729 GCA_041908565.1 Polyangia bacterium
ACCGTCGCCCCGGCTCTTTCGGCCAGCACCAGACCCACCCGCATGTTTTCCGGATCTCGCGAGCACACCGCGTCGTGCGGCACGTGTACGCGGAAGCCGACGTGGGCCAGGTCGCGCACCGTTTGATAGACGCAGATGTGTGTCTCCATTCCGAACACCACGATCTGCGAACGCCCGCTGTCGACGATCGCCTTGGCAAGTCCCGGATCGGCCCAGGCGGAAAAGTCGATCTTTTCAAAGCGCGGAGTGTTGGCAGGCAGCGCATCGGAAAGCGGCGACAGCGTCAGACCCAGGCCCTTGCGGTACTGTTCGCTAACCAGCACCGGCACACCCAGCGCTTGTGCTCCGCGCAGCAGGTTGCAGGCGTTGTACGAAAGGCGCTCCAGAAGCTCTTCCGGCATGGCCTGGGCCAGCCGATCTTGCACATCGACGCACAAGATCAGCGCCTGATCGCAAGCCAGCTTCAGCGGCGAAGGAGCACTTGGGCTGCTGGCGGGAACCGTCATCGTCATCGTCGTCCCTTTTTGTCGTTCGTGGGGTTTTCGAGCATCCGCACGCGCATCTTACTTCTGCCGCTGTGATACTGTCGCGCGACTTCGTGAGGCCGACCATGACCGACCCTGTTTCCAGCAAATCCAGCGACGGTAAGACGCATCTGAAAGTGCTCACCAACATGACCAGCCAAGAGGTCCGCGCCATGGCGCGCGAATACCTGATGCCGGCGGTCTTCAACTACTTCAGCGAGCCTTTGGTCCTGCGCCGCGGAGCCGGCCTGCACGTCGAAGATGCCGACGGCAACACCTACCTGGACTGCTTCGGCGGCATCCTGACCGTGGGCCTGGGGCACTGCCTGCCCGAGATCTCGTCGGCGATTGCCGAACAGGCGCGCACGCTGGGGCATGTGTCGACGCTGTACCAGCACGAATGGATCGCTCGCTTGGCCCACGCCGTCGCGCAGAAGATGCCAGCGGGCAGCGGCCTGAAGCAGTCGTTCTTCAGCAGCAGCGGCACCGAAGCCGACGAGATGGCCGTGATGCTGGCCAAAAACGTCACCGGCCGCCAAGAGATCATCGCGCTGCGCCACAGCTATTCCGGCCGCGGCATGTACGCCGTGTCGGCCATGGGCCACGCCAACTGGCGCCCGCTTCCACCGCAGATGCCCGGCATCAGCCTGATGCCAGCGCCGTACTGCTATCGCTGCCCGTTTGGTCTTTCGTACCCAAGCTGCGACGTGCGCTGCGGCGACGACATCAAGGAAGTGCTGGCCACCACCACCACCGGCGCGCCTGCCGCCTTCATCGCCGAGCCCGTGCTGGGCGTCGGCGGCTTCGTCGTGCCCCCGCGCGAGTATTTCCAGAAGGTCGTACCCGAAGTGAAAAAGGCCGGCGGCCTGTTCATCTGCGACGAAGTGCAGACCGGCTGGGGCCGCACCGGCACGCACTGGAACGGCATCGAGCACTTCGGCGTCAAGCCCGACATCATGACCTTTGCCAAGGCCACCGCATCCGGTCTGCCGATGGCCATCACCGTCACCACGCCCGAGATCGCCGGCGCCTTCAAGGGCCTGACTCTGGCCACCTATGGCGGCAATCCCATCTCGTCGATCGCGGCCTTGGCGACGCTGCACATCATGGATCGCGAGGACATCCCGGCTCGCAGTGCTCGCTTGGGCAGCAAGCTGCGCGCCGGCTTGGATGCGCTGAAGGACAAGCACCCGCTGATCGGCGACGTGCGCGGCATGGGCCTGATGCAAGGCATCGAGCTAGTCGAAGATCGCAAGACCAAGCAGCCCGCCAGCAAGCGCGCCAACCTGCTTCTGGATGCGATGAAGCGACGTCGCGTGCTGATCGGCAAGGGCGGCCTGTACGGCAACACCATGCGCATCGCGCCGCCGATGCTGGTCGAAGAAGGCCACATCGACGAGCTTCTAAGCCAGCTAGACGGCGCACTGACCGAGGCCGCGCAAGCCACGGTGTAGCGACCGCCAGCCCGTTGGGGCTGCCGCTTCCCATCGTGCGCAGCTTTGCGCGGGGGCCGACTCAGCGGCGCACTGACCCAGGCCGCGCAGGCCCCGGTCTTGCCGACGCCAGTCGACACACCCCACCGTCCCATCCGGCGCCGCTTGTCCCGGCGCGCGCATCGACGGCGTGCCATGTCAGCGATTCCGCTGCGACGGTCGATCCTTCCGGACTACCGACGGTCGCCACCTGGTGGCCAGCGCAGGATGGCGCGCGCTTTGGCGAAGCGAGCCGTGATGCCGACCAGCCCCGGCTCTGTCGCGATCAGGTCCAGGATCTGCAGCGCTTGGCGGCTCTCGCAGTCACTGCCGACGACGCGCAGATCGCGGGCGGCCTTGCTGACCACATCGCGCGCTTTTGAGTCGCCAAGAGCAGACAGCATGTGCTGGATCTCGCTGATCGAAACACGCTGCCCTGTGCTTTGCGGTGCTGCCATCCTCGATCAGTCCTGTGCGTTGGTCCCTGCCACTGGGGTCGCGACATCGCTGCCATCGTCCACCGGGAACGCCAAAAGCACCGTCGTCGTGTTGTGAAACCCAGAAAAGTCGTCGTCGTTCAGAGCAATCTCGCCATAGCTTTCGAAGCCGGCGATCGGCACATCGCCTAGCTCGGCCGCGATGGCGCGCACGGCTTCGCCAAAGCGATCGCGCAGGATCAGCTTGCGGCAGCCGCAGTCGACGACCAGTGCCCCGGCGATGGTCTTGCCGGCTAGCTGTTCGCGAGCCCGCCGCGCCGCTGCCCGGGCGCTTTCCACCTGCTTCTGCCCGTCGCTGGCCATGAAATGAATCGGCGTGCCCTCGGGCATGCCACAGACAAAGCCCAGCGACTTGTCTTCGTTGCGGACCAGCGGCATGCGGATGCGAAACTCGGGACCGTTTTTGATGCCGGTCTCGTACTTTAAGAAGTACTGCAGGATGTCGCTGTTGCTCTGCAGCGTCGCCAGGTCGATGCCGTCTTTTTGAGCCCGTTCCCGCGTCTTTTCGACGAACACATCCCAGGCCGGCTTGCCGTCGATTTCATAGACGACGTTGTCGCTGGCCCGCGTGATGGTCATGGCGTCGGACATCGGCAGGTGGCCATGGAACACGCCGATGCCCAGCGGCTGCTTGGAAAACACGATGGCCAAGGCCAGCGCGTCGCCGGATACCGTGTCATCGCAGCCGACCGCCGTCGCTTGCAAGCGCCAGTCATCGGCCGCACAGCCACCGCACAGACGGACGCCGGGCCCCAGCAGAGCCGCCGTGATCAGCGTCGCCTCTTCACCAACGCCCACCAGGCCGTCGATAAACAAAAGCGCCGTGCGATGGGGATAGCCTTCCACTTCCGTCGGGATGTTGGCCAGGGCCTGCGTCACCGCTTGTTCGACATGGCCGCGCAGCGGACGCCCCACCCCGCCGAACACGCGAAAGTCACCGGCCACAGCAAACGCCGAAACGGCGCCGCTGGCATCGCCCTGGTGCGTGAATTCTCCGGCGGTGCTGGCCCCCAAGACCACCGGCGGCACAGCGCCTTGTGGCACGGGCAGCGCCGCGCGAAAAGCCGCCATCACATCGGAAAGAGGGTGATCCGGCGACGGAAATAACGTCACAAAGGCCGGCACGCGCCCCGCAAGCTGGCTGCTGATCTGCAACGCAAGAGCACGACCGACATCCTGTGCAGTCCCTTTTTCGAGAGCAACGGCGACTTTCGTAGTCATTTAGCAACCTCGAATTTGTATTGTGTACAACATTCAAGGCGCTTCCTAGCCCGCAGTTGCCCTGGCTTTTCGATGCGCGATCAGCGACGGGGACCGGGATCGGACAAGGCCAGGGAATCGCAGGGCTCGCCAAACCACAGGGCGCGCACCGCACCCACCAGAAACAACGAGCCATAGATCAGCAAGCGGCCGGATCCACCCGCCCGCCAGATGGCATCCCGCAGCGCTTGCGGCAGCGAGGCCTGCGCATGCAAGCTCGGTTGATCTTCCGTCGACGGGGACAGCGACGGGGACAGCGACGGGGACAGCGGGGCGGGGCGGCGAAGATCGCTCAAGCGGGCCGCAAGCTCGGTTACGGGCAGCGCGCGGGGCGACGGAGGCTCGGTCAGCACGCAGTGCTGCGCCCGTCGAAGCGGAGCGAGCATGCCAGGCAGCGCCTTGTCAGCCACGACGCCAAACAGCACGGACAGCGGACGCTGTTCTGGCAGTCCGTCGACAAACTGCGCCAACAAGTCGGCCCCTTGCGCGTTGTGCGCACCGTCAAGCCAGACCTCCGGCATGGCGATATCGTCGGGCAAAGCCAGGCGGACCCGCAGGTCGGCTTTGCGGATCTGGGGATGGGGCCACAGGCGTTCCAAGCGGCCAGGCCACTTTGTGGCGGCCAAGCCCTGGGACTGCACGGTCGGATCGCGCAGGGCGTCCTGCAGAGGGCCGGGCAGGTGCAAAACGGCGGCCAAGGCCAGGGCGGCGTTGCGTCGCTGATGATCGCCTGGCAGGGGCAGAATCGCGGCCAAGTCCGGCGGCAGCGGTGGCAGCCCCGTCGATTCAGGCGGTCGCATCCGCGTCGCCTGGCCCGGCTCAGCCAGCACAAACAGCGGCGCGCGCTGCGCCTGCGCGGAACTGCACAGGACGGCCAGGGCCTGTGCGTCGTCGCAACAGACCAGGGCGGGCACCTGCGGACGGAAGATCCCGGCTTTTTCGTGCGCGACGGCGGGCAGCGTGTCGCCCAGAAGCT
>JAYRFD010000077.1:0-1887 GCA_041908565.1 Polyangia bacterium
CGCAGACCGGTCAAGCCGAAGAGCAAGTCGATGCCCTTCTGCGCATCGCCAAGGTAGAACCGACAGTAGAAGACGCCGTGCGGGCCGAGCTGCAAGCGGCCAGCGTGCTGCTGAATTCCTTGCGCGACAGCACGCGAGCCCGACAGCTCGTCAGCGGCGCGCTGCAGCGTGCCCAAGCGAGCAAGTCGCAAGCCGCGCTGGGTCTGGCGCACTGGAACCTGTTCGAGCTGGAACGCGAAGCCGGTGAAACGCAGGCCGCAGCCGAAGCCGCCACGCAGGCCCTGGCCGCTTCTGTGATTCCGGTTGCGCAAGCGGCAGAGCTTCACGAATTCTTGGGCAGCTTGGCGCATGGCAAGGGCGACTCAGCGACGGCAACGCGTCACATGGAAGCGGCATTGCAGCTTTCGCCCGGGCGGCTGCAGGCTACGCGGACCTTGGTCGACTTGCTGCAGGCTGCCAAGTCGCATGCACGGGTTGAAGCGCTGGTTCGCGATGCTCTAAAGCTGGCCAGCGAACATCCAGATCAAGAACTGGATGCACGCGTGCACGCCGAGCTTCTGCGCAAGCAAGGGACGGCGCTGCAAGCGATGGGGCGTGGGCGCGAAGGCTACGATGCCCTGCACACCGCAGAGGAGCTTCTGCCCGGCGATCTGCCCCAACAGGTCCAGCTGGGCGAGGCCGCTTTCGCCTTGAACGAATACCCAGTGGCTGCGCAGTACCTGGGCGGCCTTCTGGCCTATGCCGGCGATCCGGGGGCTCTGCCCGCACCGCTTTCGCGGCAACAGCTGGTCGAGGGTCTGGATCACGCCGCCGTTTCAGAGCGCGCACTGCACTGCAATGAACAAGCGCGCTTGCTGTGGCAGGCCGCGCTGCGCGTGATGCCCGAACATGCGGCATCAGCCGAGCACTACTTGGATCTGTTGCTGGCGGACGATGACGCCGCAGATAGCGGCGAAGCACAGGCCCTGCTAAGCGGTCGGGCCGAGCGTGCCGTTGCTGCCGGCGACATGCTGGGCGGCGTGCGGGCTTACCTACGCGCGGCGGATCTGGCCCGAGAAAAGACCCAGGATGCGGCCGCGGCGCATGCGCTGCTGCTGCGCGCCTATGGCATCGCGCCAGGCATCAAGAAGCCACGCCCCGATGGCGAAGAAGCCAGCGGCATTCACAGCGCAAGCCAGCTGATCCCGCTGGCCGCCGATCAGGCCGAAGCACGCAGCGAACTTCTGAACAAGCTGTTCGCCAGCGCCACTCAGCTGAACCTGCTGGGCGAAGCGCGGACCTATGCCGAAGCCTTGGCCGAAGTCAGCACGCTGCCAGCAGACAAGAGCGCGTATCTGCGTCAAGCCGCGGACTGCGCGCTGCGCGACGGGCAGCCAGACCAGGGCAAGGGCCTGCTGCTCAAGGCGCTGCGCTATGCCCCCGGTGATCTGGATCTGCTGACCAAGCTGGCACCGCTGTTCGATGACAGCGAAGCGGCGTCCATGCTGGGCGCCATGCTGGTGCAGAGCGCAAGCATGGTGTTCCAGGTGCCCAGTGCTGCCGGTGCCATGAAGGAAGAACCGCGCGAGCGGGTCGAGCAGCGCGTGGCGCTGTGGCGTCACTTGGCCGCCGTGCAGGTTCGCTTGGGTGAACGTGACGCCGCCGCCGATTCGTATGACCAGGCGCTCAGCGTCGCCAACCGGCTGAGCCCGTCCGTCCGCATCGAGCTGCGACGGGCCGCATTGAGCATCGTGGAAGGCAGCAGTGCGGATCGGGCGCGTCAGCACCTGCGTGCTCTGCTGGATGCCCAGGGCTTGGATCGCGAGCTTCTGTCGCGGCTGCGGTCGCTGGAAGAACAGTCCGGACAGGGCAGCATGGCGGCCCGCATTGGCCAGGTGCTTCGCCTGC
>JAYRFD010000078.1:0-6787 GCA_041908565.1 Polyangia bacterium
CATGGCGCCAAGCGAACCGTGCGTTCGGCCACTGAGCCCAGCAGGAAGTGACGCACGCCCTTGCGACCGTGGGTACCGACGACCACCAAGTCCGCGCTGATCTCGCCAGCCAGACCGGCGATCTGTTCGGCGATCTTGCCCAGGCGGATGTGCACGGTGCACGGCACGCGGCGCGACGGGTCTGGACCGAACATGCGGTTGGTCTCGGCCAGCAGGCGTTCGCGCATGTGATCGGTGATCTGCACCAGCGATGCGCGGCGATCTTGCACAGGCACGATCTCGCTTGCTTCCTTGTCGATCACGGCCACGACGTGCAGATCGGAATATGGATTCCGTCGAGCCAGCGAGATCGCTTCAGCAAAGGCCTGCGTGCCCAGGTCGGAAAAATCGGTCGCAACCAGGATGCGGTACTTCTCTTCAGCTTTTTGGTCCATCGGTGTCTCCATGGTGCGTTCGAAAAAGCGCGCGACAGCCACCCACGGTGGCCTTGACCGGCGCGCCCCATCGCCGCATCGGCAAGGTGGTGTCTGTGCTTCAGTGCGTCGGCGTGTAGCGAGTCATGGGAGCTGAAGCAACGGCGCGCATCCACTGCCACAACAGCCCTGCTTCCGCCTGCGAGACGTGCTTGAGCGCCGGCATCTGCTGCCAGGTCGCCTTGTATTCGACGCGATACGCGATGTGCATGTACAGCTTCTGTTCTGTGCTGCGGTACGTGTGCAGCGGCAGCGGCATCGCGTAGTCCCAGCCGAAGCTGGCGCCGACTTTCTGCACGCCGTGACAGAACTGACAGTTGTGGCGAAAGACCTCGAAGCCGGGGCGGACTTCGGCGGTTGGGACGAACTGGCGATAGTACGCGGTGCCGTCGACAAACTCGATGCCGGTCAAGCTGCCGGTCAGGCGCCAGGGCGTGAAGTTGGCCAGTGCCGCTTCGCTTAGCTCGGGATGCCAGCCATCGCGGACGACGATCTTGTTGCCCTCGAACGCGACCTGGCGGACGTCGGCAAAGCCTTCGACCGACTTGTTTACCGGCGGCAGGGCTGGGTTAAACGGCCCTTCTGCCTTGGTGCTGCGCGACAGAGCGACCAGGGCTGCGACGCGATTCATGGTCTTCATATCGCGGAACGGCAGCGGGATGATCACGCCGTTGTGAAAGTGCAGCAGCGCCAGGTCGGTGCTGGGCGGCGCCACATAGCGCGAAAGGATGTCGCCCAGCGCGACGCCGCGGTAGTACGCGCTGCTGCCGTACTGCACGTCGTCTCGCTGCTCGGTCTTTTGCGGCAGCCGATCCAGATCGACGGTCTGCACGTCGACCTTGGCTGGATCCTGTCCTTTGGTCCCGTACACCCCGGGGGCCCTGGACCATAGCTGGATCGGATGGGCCGCTTCGGCAGGAAGCGTCAGTCCCAGCGTCGAGGCCACCGTAACGATAGATAGAAAATGTGTAACTCGCATTGCTCTTTGGTAGAGCAATACGCGGGCCATGCCCTGGCCTCGGTGCGGGGCGAAGCAAGCCCGACAAAACTGCGTGTGGCGATGCGCGCGCAGCAAGACTTGCGCACGCCTTGGCCTTCGTCTGCCTTGGCCTTGGCCTTACGCCGCGGACAGCGAAGCCAGGACCTTTTCGACGTGACCGGTCACCGACACCTTGCGATACGCCCCCAAGAGCGTTCCATCCGGGCCGATCACAAAGGTCGATCGGATCAGGCCCATCGACTTCTTGCCGTACATGTTCTTTTCGCCCCAGGCTCCATAGCGCTGCGCCAAAGCCGCACCGGGATCGGCCAGCAGCAGGAAGGGCAAGCCGAACTTGCTCTTGAACTTCTGATGCGATGCGACGCTGTCGGGGCTGACCCCAATGATGATGGCGTTTTTTCCCGCATAGGCGGCCTGCTGGTCGCGGAAGTCGCAGCTTTCCTGCGTGCAGCCGGGCGTGTTGTCCTTCGGATAGAAATACAGGACCACGGTGCGGCCGCGAAAATCGCGCAGGCGGTGGGTGGCGCCATCGTCCCCCTGAAGTTCAAATTCGGGGGCTGGCTGGCCGACGCTGGCAACAGCAGGGGAGGGGGCAGAAGTCGTGCTCATCATGGCGTGGGTTCCTCGAGCCGCCGCTCTTATGTCGCAAGCCTGCTTGGTGTCAAGCAAGCGCGACTGTGATTGGCAGCCCGCCGCTCGCCGGGGCATCCGCGGTATGCGGTATAGTGATGGATTGCGACCGACCGATGCGTAGACCTGTGGCAGCAGACAGCAGAGGCATACGCAGCCAGGGACCCCCAGCCCTTCTGCTGGCTTTGTGCGGTCTCGTGCTGGCTCCGCTTTCTTCGGCGCACGCGGGATCTCAGGACGACGCGGCGTTTCGCGAACAGTACCTGCGCGCCAGCAAGCTGTATGGAGCCAAGGACTACGCGGCGGCGATTCCGGCGCTGCAGGCCGCCTACGCCATCCAGCCCGCACCGCAGCTTTTGTACAACATCGGACAGGCCTTTCGCCGGCTGCGGCAGTGGGCATCGGCGCGTGTGTACTTCGAGATGTATTCGGCCCTGGCCCGCGACTTAAGTCTGAAAGATCGGCAGGCGTTGCAGGGGACGCTGGATGAAGTGCGAAATCTGGAACTGGCCGAGCGCAAGCCCGAAGTCGAGGTGATCGAAAAGACGCGCACCTTGGTCATTCAGGAAGAAAAGCCGCTGCCGCGCTGGCTGCGTCCTTTGGGAATCACCGCCGGAGCCCTGGGCCTTGGGATGGCGACAACCGGCGCGGTCTTTCTGGGACTGGACGGTCTGTGTACGCAGCCCGCCGAACCACCCGCGACGCAGTGCACAACGGTCTACAACAGTCAGACGCCTGGCATCGCCTTGACGGCCGCCGGTGCTGGCATGCTGGCCCTTGGCCTGGTGACCTTTGGGCTGTCCTTCCGCAAGCCCTCCCGCACGCAGAAGCCCGTGGAAAAAGAAGGCTCGCTTGAGCTGCAAATTCTTCTGCCCGGCCCCCCGATCGCCGACGAGCCACCGCCCTCGGGCTGGCTGCCCGATGGCAGCCCCGTGGAACCTCCGCCGGCGGGCTGGGACGTCGGCGGCAAGCCGCGGAAAGGGTAAGGGCTGCACATGCGTGGCCGCTTGGGCTTGCGCACATACTCCTTTTTCTGGCCTTCCGATGGGTGCCTGACCTGTGGCTGGCTGCGGATGCGGAATTCCGTTTTATGCAACGTCCGCGCGATTTCGGAATGTGGATCCATCGCGTGCGCCATTCCCATTCCCATTCCCATTTCCATGTCCACGCAGAAGGAGTCCTAACGTTCGCATGGCGCGCGATCGCAGAGGGGACACCCGATCGGGCCTAGAGCTAGCCGCCACTCTGGACGGCCCGCCAGCCGCTTTGGGCGGACCCCGCGTTGACCGTGCTGCGGACTCGCGGCGAGCGCTGGGCGTTCCGTCGGGTGAGTCGCCAGCTGGCCAGGCAGAGGGCAGGGCCGATGAAACGGCGGACGGAAGGCCAGACGGAAGGCGGCCAGACGGACTGGCAGATGTCTTGGGGGCAACCCTGGAACCGTCGCCCAGCCTAGCGCTTGCGGTCGCTGGAGATGAGTCGCGCGTACAGGTCGCCGATCCCAATCAAGAGCGCTTGCCCGCCCGCATCGGGCGTTACTTGGTGCTGCGTCAGCTTGGCCGCGGTGGCATGGGCGTGGTCTATTCCGCCTACGATCCCGATCTGGATCGCAAAGTCGCGGTGAAGGTCGTCCGCGACGGCACGAAGAATCGATCGCACGGACGCAGCCGCGTGCAACAAGAAGCCCAGGCCATGGCCAGGGTGTCGCACCCCAACGTCGTGCACGTCTATGAAGTCGGCGAAGATCATGAATCGCAGGGCGGACGCATCTTCCTTGCGATGGAGCTTGTGCCCGGGCAGTCCCTGCACAGCTGGCAAGATCAGCATCCGCTGCGCGATCTGCAGTCCTTCGATCGCCGCCTGCGCGTCTACCTGCAAGCAGCAGCCGGTCTGGCGGCCGCCCACGACTGCGGTCTGATCCATCGTGACTTCAAGCCCGACAATGTGCTGGTGGGTGACGATGGGCGCGCGCGTGTGCTGGACTTCGGACTGGCGCGGGCGCTGGCGCAGCCAAGCTCGGTCGATGGACAGCCGGCCAGCAGCATCAGCCTGGGGGGCGCATCGCAAGAAGTTCCTGGAGTCAGCCGCGAGCGCTTGACCCTAGCGGGATCGATCATGGGAACGCCGGGCTACATGGCGCCCGAGCAGGTCGACGGCGGCGAAGCCGATGCGCGCAGCGATCAGTTCAGCTTCTGCGCCGCACTGTACGAAGCCTTGTACGGCGCGCTGCCCTTTCCCAGCGATACATTTGAAGAGTTTGCCGAGCGCGTGCGGCGGGCCCAGCTTCCCCAGGTCCTGCCCAGGGCCCTGGGCGGGATCGAGGTGCCGACGCTGGTTGAAGTCGCGCTGCGCCGCGGTCTGTCCCGCGATCCGGCCGCGCGCTTTCCCAGCATGCACGCACTGATGGCCGAGCTTGAGCGGGGTCTTCTGCCCGATGCCGACTCTGAAAACACGCGGCGGATCAAGCGGCGCTCGGTCTTGGTCGTCATCGCGCTCTTGGTCGGTGTGATCGTGGCTCGGCGGATCGCGATTCACTTCTTTTCGGGCACGGACCTGCGGGGCGCAGTGCTGATGCCATGGGCGGTGGTGCTGGCCTTTCTGGGCGGGATCGCGACGGGGCGCAGCCTGATTCGTCGGCAGCCAAGGTATCGGCAGCTGGTGTGGTTTGGCGGGTCGCTGCTGGTCTTTATGGCCCTGGCTCGGACGCTGGCGTACCGGATGGGACTGTCACCGCAGCAGTACATGCCTTTCGAGATCCTGGGTGTAGCGGCGCTGGTGGCATACGACATTCCCAACGCAGGGCGTCAGCAGGTCTGGACTCTCTGGGTCTGCTTCGTAGCGCTGCTTTGTGAATTTTACATTCCAAAATATCGAATTATATCCGTCAATTTGATGTATTTCTTAATTGCTTATTTATCTGGATATCGTCGTCTGAATCATTGGCAAGTAGATAGAAAGTAGTCCTGCCCGATCTGTGACAATCCATCCTGCCGCGGTTCCCAGCGAACTTCCAGAGCCCGATCAGGCGACATGTGGCGGTCCTTGTGCGATCCGCATGGGGCAGTTTGTGCCGCAGGGGGCGCCGCGCGCAGGCGAACACAGCAGGCAGGACGCACGCCGATTGACCCGCTGCAGATCGCGGTGATATAGACTTTCTTTCTCGCGCTCATGCGAGTTTGTCGACGGAGGCACTGCGATCATGGACATCAACCCCGGCATGTACATCATCACTTCGTGGGCCATCAAGGACGGCAAGCTGCAGGCATTCGAGAGCGTCCTGGCCAAGATGATCGACGCCGTTCATTCCCAGGACAAAGGCGCGGTCCTTTGCGATTACTACCTGTCGGATGACCAGCAGACGTCGTTCGGTGTCGAGTACTACGACTCGCCGCATGCCTATGTCGTTGCGTGCCAGGCGGTCAAGCCATGGAACGACGAGCTGATGGCAGCCGCCGACCCCACCTTGGTCTGGGTGCTGGGCGAGATCACCGACGAAGTCCGCAAGGAACTCGAGGGCTGGACCTACGTGCACGGCAACTACCTGATGGGCTTCTTCGACGCCAAGGGCTCGCCCTTTCTGCGCATGCTGGACAAAGCCAAGGCGCGAATCAGCCATCGACGCAGCGCCAGCTGAGCCGCGTCACGAGGCCCAGATGCGGGTGGTAATTCTTGCCGGCGGCCGCGGCCGGCGACTGAGTGATGCGTGCGATGACTCGCCCAAGCCGATGACCCCCATCGGGGACGAGCCCATCTTGTGGCACGTCATGAATCACTGCCTGCACCACGGCCTGTCGGACTTCGTGGTGGCGCTGGGGTACGGCAAGGACGCCGTGATCCGTTACTTCGTCGAACGTCTGACCCGCGGTCGAAAGCGAGTCGACTTTGACTTCGGACAGGGTCAGCTGATGGCCGACGGCGGCGCAGGTCCGCCGCTGCGCGTGCAGCTAGTCGACACCGGACTGGATACATCCAAGGCCGGGCGCCTGCTGCGGCTGCGCAGCTACTTGGACGGCGCGCCTTTTCTGATGACCTACTGCGATGGCATTAGCGATGTCGATCTGCATGCTCTTTTGGCCACGCATCGTAGCGAGTCGCGCACGGCCACCATCACCGCGGTGCGTCCGCCCGCGCGCTTTGGCCGCCTGACCCTGGATGGAACACGCGCCATGCGCCTGCAGGAAAAACAGCGCGAAGGCGAAGGCTGGATCAACGGTGGCTACGTCGTCATCGAGCCGACGATCTTTGCGCACCTGCGCGACGACCTGGACTTGGAAGGCGAGGTGCTGGCTGCGCTGGCCGAACGCGGAGAGCTTGCCGCGTACCGCCACGAAGGCTTCTGGGAGTGCATGGACACCACGCACGAAAAGCGGCGCCTAAACGAGCTGTGGAGCCAGGGCATGCTTCCCCTGCCTCTGCGATCGTGGGCGACGGGCGAGGGCGCTCTGTGAGCCCCGCGCGGAGTCCTGATTCTGGGGGCTTTGCCGCCGCGATTCCGGCAAGGAGGCCTGCCACGTGCGCGTGCTTCTGACCGGCGACCGCGGGTACATCGGGGCTGTGCTGCGCCCCCTTTTGTTTAGCCGCGGCCATCAAGTGGTCGGCTTGGATGCCGGCTTCTTTGACGAGTACGGGACCGTCGGGGCCGAGGGGGGACCGCGGCGCGACCTGCGCGATATCCGGCCCGATGATC
>JAYRFD010000079.1:0-2284 GCA_041908565.1 Polyangia bacterium
ACCGGATGCGCTGCCCAGCAGGGTCCAGACGCTGGAGCTGGATCGCCTTTCGAGCATCGCCAATCAAGTCGCATTCCAAAGCCCCGGCGTCTTCGTCGGCATGGACATCCTGCGCTACGCAGCGGCCAACCAGCTTGTGGTGACGCAAGACGGCAGAAAGCAGGTGTCTGCCTTGGGCAGCGTCGCCGCCAAGCTGCAGGGCAAAGACGCCGTGCGCTGGCTGCTGCAGATCGAGTCGTGGCAGGCGCTGGGTCCCCGCGACCCCGATCGCCTGTCGCGCGATGCGGCGGCGGCTCTGCTGGCCGCGGGCTCCTGGGAAGAATTCCCTGGGAGCGACGAGCGAGATGACGGTCCCTGCCATCCCGATACAGCGGAGCGCCTGCGCTGCTTGAACCTTCTTGAGCAAGTGTTCTCTACTCCCAACGCGGACGGCTGGGATCCTTCTGCCTGGCACGTCACCCCCTTGGGGCGTGAGCTTCTGTCGGAAATCGCGCAGGGCACCGAGTCGCCGCTGTCGCTTTTGGCCGAGTCGCTGTGCCGTGACCTGCTGTCCGCGACGCTGACCCCGGCTTCGGCGAGCCGAGCCCCCCTGGTCCCCTCGGCCGCCGACGCAACGGCCCGCCAGGCCCGCATGGTCGCGCATGAGATCCGCAACTCGCTTCTGCCCGTGCAGGCGGCCATGGACTCGCTGGTCGCCGATCTGCGCGTGCTGCCGGTCGATGAAGCGCTGCAGCGCCGGCAGTCCACCATCGAAGGGGGGCTGCGCCACGCGCTGTCTTTTACCCGTCAGCTGCTGCAGGTGGCCGAGCTAGGCGCCAAGCCGGCGGCGCGCTTTGATCCCGTGCAGGGGATAAACGAAGTGATCCAGCGCATCAACGAACCCGCGCCGGTACACATCGAATTTCACCTGGCGATTGCGGACAACGGGATGTCCCCGCCCCTGCTTCTGGGCAACCGCGAGCGCTTCGACCTGGCCCTGCGCGAGCTTCTGCGAAACGCCATCCAGCATGGGGGGGCAGACCTGCGGCGCATCGTCATCCAGCTTCAGCGACGCAGCGGCGAGACCGGCTTGTTCCTGCACATCGACGACGACGGCTGTGGCGTACCCGAGTCCGAGCGCGATCGAATCTTCGAAGCCGGTGTCTCGCAGCGCGGCAAGGGCACCGGTCTGGGGCTTTCCTTCGTCCGTCAGGTCATCGAAGTGGAGCTTTCGGGCACCGTGGTCTGCACGCAGTCGAGCCTGGGGGGCGCTCGCTTCGCGCTGCAGCTTCCGGCGGTGACCGCCGACGCCCCTGCCACACACAGAAGTCCCGCCCTGCCGCGAAAGGATCCCCGTCCATGAGTGGTCTCGCCCAGATCTTGGTTATTGAAGACGATCCCGCGTTCAACGCCATGGTCTGCGAGCGCCTGGTCGAGCGAGGCTACGACGTCACCTCGGTCGCCCGCATCCCCGATGCGCTGCAGGCGCTGGATCGCAGCCGGGTCGACGTCATCCTGCTGGACATCAAGCTGGATGGGCCCGACGGTGCGGATGTTGGGATCGACGCGCTAGGCAAGGTGTTGGACCGCGCCCCGGCGACCAAGGTCATCCTGATGACCGCCTATGCCGATCCCTCCTCTGTCGAGCGCGCCTTTGAAAGTGGGGCGTACGACTACGTTGAAAAGACCGACTTCCGCGTCTTTGATGCGCTCCTTCAAGCCAAGATCCGCAACGCGCTCGAGCCAGCCCGCGAGGCCCGCATCACCTCGCTGGTCAACGGCGAACGGGAGCAGGAGCTCAAGGATCTGTGGGGGCGTGTGCAGACCGAGACCCAGCGCAGCCGCAAGGGCCCGCTTCTGGAAGAGCTGCTGCTGATCCTCTGGCGTTCGATGCCTGGCTTCGCCGAAACCCACGCCAACGTCCGCACGCGCAGCGAAGAGATTGATTTGGTGGTCATCAACAAGTCCAGCGATCTGTTCTGGCAAAAAGAGGGGGCCCAGTTCTTGATCGAGTGCAAGAACTGGCAGGGCCGCGTCGATCGCAAAGAGGTGGACGTCCTTGTGGGCAAGATGCGGCGGCGCGGTGGCCGCTGCCGCCTGGCCTTTCTGGTTGCCCCCTCGGGCGTCACCAAGGCGGCGCACGAGGCGATCCGCAGCGCTCGCGAGCAAGGCGACCACATCGCCCTGCTTCCCAAGGAACGGCTCGACACCCTGGTTCACGTTGGCAGTCCGGCGGCCCGCCTGCAGGCTTTGCAGAGCTTCGTCATCAACGAGTCTTAGGTACGCCGCCGGGGCCCGGCGCACC
>JAYRFD010000080.1:0-4094 GCA_041908565.1 Polyangia bacterium
CATCGGCACTCGCGCGCGCGCGGCTGGTGCTCAGCAATCCCAAGACCGGCTATATGACGCTGTTCGGCTTCGGTTCCGGCCTGCCAAAGCCCACCGATATCGGCCCCGGCTGTCTGCATGCCTTCGCACAGGCTGTCGCACGTCGCGCGATGACGCTTGCGCGGCGCGCTCCACAGCCGATCGATCGGTCGCTGCGCCATGACGAAATACCGCCCCAGAGCCTGCGCCTGCATCGCCCCCAGCGTCGACAGCACATCGTATTCGTCCTGGCCAAAGCCAGCCTGCCCGTGCCGCACCAAGTAAAGCGTCGCCATATCCGGCGCAGTGTAACGAAGTTCGTTTTGTCGTGGCCGGGCAATCCTTGGGCGCGGCGTCTTGGCCGCTTGTGATAGGGTGCAGACCCAACGTCATGGGCAAGAAGCTGCGTGCAGCGGTTGTGGGTGCCACGGGGGTCGCAGGGCAGCAGTTCCTGTTGGCCTTGGCTGCGCATCCTTGGTTTTCCATCTCGGTCTTGGCTGCGTCCGAACGAAGCGCGGGCAAGACCTATCGCGATGCGCTGGGTACGACGGGCTGGTGCTCTGCCGAGGCTCCGCCCCAGGAAGCGCTGTCGCTGGTGGTGCGGGAAGCGACCGGGCTGGCCGATACCGCCGGGCGTGACTTCGACGTCGTGTTTTCCGCGCTGGAAAGCGATGCAGCCAAACAGATCGAGCCCAGCCTGGCGCAGCATGTGCCGGTTTTTTCGACGGCAAGCGCCTATCGCTATGAGCCCGATGTTCCGATCCTGGTGCCTGGCGTGAATCCCGAGCACGCGCCGCTTCTGCATGCGCAGCGACAGCGGCGCGGCTGGAAGGGCTTTATTGCGCCTGGACCGAACTGCACGACGACGGGCCTGGTCATCTGCCTGCGACCGATCTTGGATCGCTTTGGTCTGCGGCGCGTGATCATGACCTCGCTGCAGGCGGTGTCGGGCGCTGGACGATCGCCGGGCGTGCTGGCGCTGGATATCGTCGACAACGTCATCCCATACATCGCCAAAGAAGAAGAAAAGGTCGAAGCCGAGACGCGCAAGATCCTGGGCCAGATCCTGGGCATGTTCCAAGGTCCGCTGGATGCCAACGCGCCCGGCCTCGCCGATGCCCAGATTCAGCCTTTGCCCATCGGTGTTTCGTGCACATGCACGCGCGTCCCGGTCCTGGATGGGCACACCGAAACCGTGTACTGCGCGACCGAAAAACCAGCGCCTCTGGCCGAAGTAAAGCAGGCCTTGCTGGGCATGGGACAGGCGATTGCCGGGCTGGATCTGCCGTCGATGCCCACGCAGCTGATCGCCGTGCGGGACGAACCGAATCGACCGCAGCCTCGCTTGGATCGCGAGACCGGCCGAGGCATGACCACCGTCGTCGGACGCCTGCGGCCCGAGACCGTCTTGGGCGAACACGGCGTGAAGTTCGTTCTGCTTTCCCACAACACGCGGATGGGAGCGGCCGGCGGTTCTGTACTGACTGCAGAGTGGCTGCTGAAGCTGGGCTATTTCGGCTGAGCCCGCGGACCCTGCAAGCGCTTGCATTCCGCCCCAGCGACGAAAACCGACGGAAAGAAAGCTGCAAAAACTATGGCTCCGTCGGATTCCTGGATTACTCTGGAACTTGGACATGGCGAATAGCCAGCCTCGCTCTCCGATGGAGATGGTTGAAACCTTACAAGCGCGAATTAACGCGGCGGCCCGCAGCTATCGCGTAGCGACGGTTCGCTACCTGATGCGACCGCCTCTTTCCCTGCGGCCAAAGTACATCGCGTTCTTGCTCGATCTGGCGCAGCAGAACGAGCACATGCAGCACGTGCTGGCGCGCGCCGCCGATCGCGTCAACGACGATCAGCTGGCGACGCTGCTGCGCCATCACCTGCGCGAAGAACGAGCGCGATCGCAGCTTGTGCTGTCCGACCTACGTCGCCTGGGCATGGCCGAAAGCCTCCCCGAGCGCACGACGACCAGCGGCGATGCCGCCCTGCGCGCCTACGGCAGCAACCTAAGCCTGGAGCGCCCCCGCGCCATGCTGGGCATGCTGCTGGTGTTCTTGGGGGTTGCGGCAGAGATCAGCCCGATCATCGTTCGCTTGCTTAGCGTCGGCAGCGTGCCACGCGAAGCGATGCGCTGGCTGCTCTTGCGTGAATCCAGCGACCCGCAGTCAATGCGTGACCTGCTGTCACAAGTGGCCGATCTGGTGCGCGATCCCGTCGAGCAAAACCACCTGCTGGAAGCCGCCGAAGTCACCGGTGAACTTCTGGCGCTGGGGGCCGGCGCACGAAGCGCAGCCTAAGCGCACAAGCCCAGGGCCCAGGATCTGCGCTGCGGGCGGCGGGCGATCTAGCGGGTTGCCGAAGAGCTCGTGTCGTCGCTGCCTGGCGTCGGGCCGACAAAGCGCACGGTGATGTGGTCGGGATGCGCGCGGTTGTTCAGATAGACCATCTGCGGCCTTTGCTCGCTGCGCGACAGCTTTCGCCACAGCACATCGAAGCGCGCCAAGCGTGCATCCAGCTCTGCATCGTCGCCTTGGCCAAGCTGCAGCGCTACACCTTGTCGCGTGTACAGCGTCACACCGACGAAGCGATCGACATGCACCTCGCCAATCGGGGGTCGGTGGGTTTCTTTTTGGTAGCGCGCCAGGGCGGCCAGCGCCGTGCGGATCTGCTCGCGAGCGTACGTCGGTTCCAGCACGTAGCCCGCGCGCCCGATGCCGGTGATCACCGCAAGCTCGCCGTACTCGCTGGGGTGGGCTCTCTTGAAGACCAGCCCGTCGCTGTTGCACAGGTACAGGGATTCTAAGGAAACCAGCGCCGCGGGTTCGTGCTCGACCAGATCGATGTGCAGGGTGCTGGGTAGCTCGCGGCGAACGCGGACGGTTTTGATCCACGGCTCACTTTGCAGGCGAGCGACCACAGCATCGCTGTCGACATGCAGCAGGTTGGTGCCAAGCTCGACGGTGGCGCGCTGCTGAATCACCGCGGGGGACAAGTGGCGTGTGCCCGTGATGCGCACTTCACGCAGCGCCAAGCGCGGGCTGTGATAGACGAAATAGCGACCGCCATACACGGCCCCGGCCAGCACCGCAGCGAACAGCACGACGCCCGCCACTCGCTTGCCTGCCTGCAGTCCCCGTCGCCACAGTGGGGGCTTTTTGGCCGCTGTTGTGGGACGCGTCTTTTTCTTTTCGCCCAGTCGACGGTTGCCGCGCCGAAAGCCCAAGGACAGCAGGCTGGCAAGGGTTCGTCGACGGGAAGAAGCGCCGGAAGAGCGCACAGAGGCCATGCCGGCAGTCTAGGAAGGACTGAAAGCGCTGTCGATTTTTCCGACGCCGATGGCAGGTGACGGCGCGTGACCACAGGCCGGGCAGTCGGGTCGACGCGATAGCGCGATGCGCCGCTTCTGCCAGCGCAGCAGATCCAAGGTCAGGACCGCCCCCGCATAGCGAGGCTGACGACGCAAGATGGCCCGGACTTCCTGCGCCATCAGACCGGCGACCAGGCCACAGGCCGGCCCCAAAACGCCCGCTTGCTGACACGAAATCGCAGCCCCTGGCGGCGGCGGATCTTCAAACAGGCAGCGATAGCAGGCGGCGCCCGGCCAGATGGTCTGAAGCTGTCCAGCGAAGCGCACGATGCCGCCAATCAGCGCCACTTTCCCCAAGGCGCAGGCGGCGTCGTTGATGCGAAACTTGGTGTGCAGATCATCGCTGCCATCGATCACCAGATCGTGATCGCGCAGCAGTTCAAGGCAGTTGTCATCGGTCAGTCGTTCGGCCAGTGCATGGATGCGCAGCGACGGAGACGCCCCTTGGGTGCGCAGACTTCGCCGCGTTAGCATGGCGGTGGCGGCGTGCACCTTGGGCTGACCTAAAGTCGCGGTCGACAGCAGGATCTGGCGATGCAGATTCGAAAGCTCGACGACATCGGGATCGATCAGGCTGATCTGCGCGACTGCCGGATCCGCCGCCAGAGCCAAGGCCAAAGGCGATCCCAGCCCGCCGGCCCCGACGATCAGCAGGCGGGCGCCGTCACTCATAGCGCAGCGCTTCCACCGGATCCAAGTTCGCGGC
>JAYRFD010000081.1:0-4031 GCA_041908565.1 Polyangia bacterium
CTGAACATCGAAGTCGAAGGCGTGCGGACCCTGCGGACCCTGAAGGATGGCCTGCGGGCCTGCTTTGATCTGCTGCGCCGTCGACGAGAGCACCGTCGCAAGCACCAGGCCACCGGCGATGCAGTCGGCTTGCCCGGACAGCGCGCCGCAACCGGGGGTGGGCAAGAGGGGGCCGGCACCGGCGCAACGGTGGAAGCTGGGCTGGTCGGAGGCGAGGCACCAGCGACGCTGGAAACGCTGGCGAACCAAGCAGGTGACCTAGGTGCGAACCTGACGTCGAACCAGCATGCGGGGCTTGGGCGTGGCGACCAAGGCTAGCTGCAATCCGCGCAGGACTGGGCTTGCTGCGAATCCTCCGCCCGAGCAGGACTCGAGTGTGGTATGTGCAGTGGTGTGCAGCTTCGTGTCGTTGCAATCAGCCAAGCGGACGGGAGCGCACGCAGTTGGGTAAGCGGTCGAGATGAGCGCCGTAGAGAAGCAAGATCCATCGGGTAAGCCCGCGGGCCGAAGTGCCGGTGCCAGTCCATCTGGCTCGGACGGCGAGTCCGAGGTGACGCCGCTGCCCGCGCCGATGCCGGGCCTTAGCATGGAGCTTGATGCTCTTGAGCCTGAAGAGCCGTCGCTGGCGCCCCTGGCCAAGCTGCCAGGTGTGGTGGCGCGTGCCGGGGCTTCGGGCAAGAAGCTCAAGGCCGAGATCTCACCCGGCGGTAAGTCCTCTTCCGGTGGCAAGAGCGGGGCGAAGGGCAAGCCCAAGACAACGGAGTCAGATCGCGCAGTTCGCAAGACGGACTCAAAAGCAGACGCGACGACGGATGGGAAGTCAAAGCCCGCCGCGCCGCTGAAGCAGTCGCTGATTCCCGCTTCGGCTGCCGCTGCTGCGCAGGTCCCTGCCACGACGCTGCCGCCGCTGCCCACGCCGCCGTTGGTTGTGCCGGTCGTGGCGGAACGCGATGCTGCGCTATCGCCCGTTGGCTCGCCGACGCCGCCCCAGCGCAGTCGTGCGTGGTGGGCGATCGGTGCACTTGGTTTGGTGGCACTGGGCGCTGGCGCTGGGGCCCTGCTTTGGCAGCCAGCTGCGCCGACCAATCCGGTCGTGGAACCGACCGCGCCACCCGCTGCACTGCCGCCGCGTACCGAGCTTACGGTGCAGCCGATTGCGCCCCTGCCAAGCGGTGCTGGGCAGCCTACGCCGGTGGTGGAAGCGCTGCCGCCGCCGACACCACCCGCTGGCAAGCCGGTCGAAAGCGGCGCACCATCGTCGGCTTCGTCACCGACGGCAAAAGCGGCTGGCAAGCCGGTCGCTGATCCGGGTTTGCAAGCGGCTCATACTGCATCCAAGCCTGCGGCGACGGGGCCTGGATCGCACAGCGTGGGGACACCCGGCAACAAGCCCGCGGCAGAGACCAAGCCGCAAGTGGCCAAAGTCCCAACGAAAGCGACGGCGAAGCCGGCTGCTGCGGTCGCGTCCGCTCCGCTGTCGATGGATCCGGTGCCGCAGCTATCGCCGCCCATCATTCGGCAACACATGCTGGCTGCGGAAAAGCGCTTCCCCGGCTGTGTGCGAGAGGGCTTCGGCAGCAACGTCAGCATCGGCATTGTCGTCGAGTCGAACGGCAACGTCCGCAAGGCCGACATCTTGGGGTCCCTGGGGCAAAGCGGGACGGGCCGCTGCATCTCGGACCAGCTACGCAGCCTGCACTTTCCGCCCTTTACCGAGGGCGGCGCGACCAAGTTCTTCGTCTGGTCGTATCAGATCCCGCAGGCCAACTAAAGCGCCAGAACGGTCTGCGTCCGTCGGCAGTGGGGACGAAAGACCACAGCTGCCGCGGTGCGTCATGACCGATGTGCGTGTCGATGAATGGCCGAACGCGCAGAGCCGGTCCAGGCCAGCGGCATTTTGCGATGTCGCAGCTGGCTGATTCTGTCTCGGCGCAGCACCGCTCCTCGTGCGATAATTCGACAGAGTCATGTGTCGTATCGGTCCGCGCCATAGGCGTCGACCAGCAAGGCCGCGTCGATGAGCAACAAGGCGACGGCGAAAGGGCAGCAGTGTCCTCGCTGCGGTGTGCTCTATGATCTGGGCACGCAGCATCACTGCGGCGACAGTCAGCAGGTCAAGGTTTCCGTCGCTGACACAGCCTCTGCTTTCGATCCGCTGATCGGAACAGTCATTGGCGAACGCTACGACATCCTGAACCGCTTGTCCGCGGGTGGCATGGGCGTCGTCTATAAGGCGCGCCACGTCCTTCTGGACAATCTGGTGGCGGTCAAGGTCCTGCTGAAGCCGCAGGATCTGGATGCGCAGCGTCGCTTTCTGCAGGAAGCCCAGCTGGCCTGCAAGATCCAACACCCGAACATCGTTTACATCTCGGACTTTGGCGTGCTGCCCGACGGGCGCTCGTACATCGTCATGGAGCTTCTGCGCGGCCAGACGCTCGCCGATGTGATCACCCAAGGTCGCGTCACGCCGGTTCGTGTCTGCCAGATCGGCGTGCAGATCGCGCGCGGTCTTCAGGCTGTGCACGACAAGGGCATCATCCACCGCGATCTGAAGCCCGAAAACATCTTCCTGATCGAACAGGACGGCAAAAAGGACTTCGTCAAGATCGTCGACTTTGGCATCGCCACCGACGCTGCGTTGCCGCAGATCAACGTCAAGTCGGATGGCTTGGATCCCAATTCGCCGGAAGCGCTGCGCGCGGTGCGGCAACGTCAAACGCTGCCCGGCACGGTGTTGGGAACGCCCCACTACATGTCGCCTGAGCAAGCGCTGGGCGAAGATGTCGACGCGCGCGCTGACCAGTACGCCTTGGGCTGCATCTTGTTCGAAATGCTGGCCGGAACGGTTCCGTTTGACGACGAGAACCCCGCGGCGCTGATGTTCAAGCACGCGTATCGGCCACCGCCAACCTTGGTGGAAAAAGCGCCGGGGTTGGAAGTTTCCGAAGCGCTGACGCACATCGTCATGCGCACGATCTCGAAGAAGCGCGACGATCGCTTCCCGTCGATGCGCGATCTCGAGGCAGTGCTGCAAGCCGAGATCGATGCGGTGCTTGGCAAAGCGGACTCGCTGCGGTCGAAGGAACAGTCGGCTCTGTCTGGTCTTGGTCGTGGCAAGACGCCCTGGCTGATGCTTGGCGCGATCGTGGTGGGCATGGCGGTGCTGGTGGCGGGCGGTGCCTTCGTTGCGAATCAGCGTGGCTGGATCAACCTGGGGCACGGCGATACCAAGGCTCTGTTGGCTTTGCGGGCTGCGGCGCTGGCTCAGCTCAAGGAAGATCTGCGGCATCCGGATCCAGAGCTTCGTCGCGGCGCTCTGTCGGCTCTGGGGGCGACGGCAGATGGCACGCTGGCCCCGCTTCTGGCCGTGCTGCTGGAAGACAAAGAGACCAACGTGCAGATGCGCGCGGCAGAGACACTGGGTCAGCTGGGCCAAGCCAGCGTGGTGCCCAAGCTGCTGCCGTTGCTTGAACGCAGCAAGTCAGAAGCCGTCGTCGCGGTCAGCGCAGCGGAAGCGCTGGATCAGCTGGGCGATGCGCGTGGACAGCAAGCGCTGCGGCAAGCGATGTCCGGCAAACAAGATGCGGCGCGCCTACAGGCCGCGATGTACCTGTCTGGCAAAGGGGATCGCGAAGCGCAGAAGATCCTGAACGGCGCCGTTTCACGCGGCAAGGTTCCGGAAGAAGGCGCGGTGGCGATTCTGAGTCGCCTGGCAGGTTCGGGTGATACCGCCGCCAAAGAGAACCTGTTGGGGCGCCTGAACAGCACGACCAACCGCGAGCAGCAGCTTACGATCGCGAGCTCGCTTGCGCGCATTGGCGAGGCGCGTGGGCGCGAGCTTTTGCGCGATGTGGCTCGCAAGCCGGGGCCGCAGCAGCTACGCGCGGCAGCGCTGCTGGCAGCGCTGGATGAGCCCGGTGGTATCGAGCTATTTCGCGACGTCAGCACCAACAGCGATGCACCGGCACCGGCTCGTTTGTTGGCGCTAAGTGGACTGGCCTACGTGGGCAGCACGACCGATCTAAGGAAGC
>JAYRFD010000082.1:0-1570 GCA_041908565.1 Polyangia bacterium
CGTGCCTTAAACACCAGCAGTAGCAGGCGCTGCGCGGCATCGATCTCGTTGCCAACCAACGCAGTGTCTTGCTCCACCGCTGTCAGGTTCAGAAGCTTCTCGCTCGTCCACGGCTCGCCCTGAACCGCCGCTTTTATCGCCCCCAGTAGTTTCTTCATCGCGCCCCCCGCGCTTGCATCACAGGACCATCATTTGATCTGTGGAATCGGCATCTCGACCCAGATCCCGTCGGCGGCGAAGTACAGCCGCGTCATGTGTTTGCTCAGCAGCGCGTCGGCCAGCGCGCGCCGAAAGATGTCGGGCTGCCCCACGAAGGTGTGCCACTGCGGAGCCTGCCCCTCGACTTCCCAGTAATACCCAAACGACAGATCCAGCTTGGGCACGGTGCTCGCCCGTTCGACGAGAGGCTTGTCGTTCTTCCGCTCTACCTTTGATTCAGACTTGTCGTCCGCCATGGCAAACTCCTATGGGTCGATCACTTCTTCTTCGGATGTCGCGCGCTGTAGTCAGCCCGATCGAATCGCTCACCACGCGCGGCCTTGGGAGCGGGCAGCAGATCGTCAGGTATCTCGGACCACAGCGACGGTCGCCCGTATCCTGGCTCGGGAAACCGCCGCACCGTCGCCCATCCCACGCTCAAGAACTCGTCACTCTCAAGCCAATCCGTGAGGGCACGCTGCTGATCAGGAATGGCGTTCAGCATCTGGGTCAGCGCAATCGCAGCTTGGTCTATTCGATCCGCGGCCAGCGCCAAAGGCAGGGCGGGCATGCGCACAAGCCACCGCTCGGCGTCCGCCGCCACAAAACCCGCCCCCATGTCGGCCATCAGCATGCGGAAGGTCTCGCTGCTTAGGCCACGTACCTTGGCCAGCGCTGCGGACTCACGCTGCTGCCCGCGATTGATCCCAATCGCCGCCGCCAAGACTAGGGACAGCACCCAGCGCACATCACTGTCAACGACTGCCCGCTTCAGGGTGACTTGCGTGTTGTGCGGTAGCTGCTGCATCGCCACACCGAACGCGGTCCAGATCTGAGTGGCCAGCGCGAGTAGCTTGGCTCGTTGTTCGCTGCGACTCATGGCCGACCCGCCCAGCGCAGCATCATCCAGAACGACTTGCCCGCTGTACCTCGGGTGACCGCCACGCCGACGCAGCGACGATCCCCTGCACCCGCCTTCGACACTGCGCCGCCGGCATCGGGCGTCACGTCGTCATCCACCGCGACCGTGCCCGACGCTTCGACCTCGACAATCGGCCCGAGCGGCATCGCATGGCCGTAGTCGGTCGTGCTAATCGCGCCCTTCGGATGCGGCAGGACAATGGCATGCGCACGTCGTCCAGCGCCAGGCAGTTCGACTTCCCACACGCCGTCTTTCTGAGCGCCCGTCAGCCGCACCCAGCGCCCTTGCGCGATGCTCCCCATCTTGGAAATGACTGCAATCTTGTTCATGCGCGCAACCTCGCTCGCAGCACTAGGCCGCTGTGATTCCACAGCGCATTGGATGTGGCGCTGATCCGGTCGCCTGCGTTGACACTCAGCGTCGCCGCTGAAGACGCAGCCACCTGGCCAA
>JAYRFD010000083.1:0-1967 GCA_041908565.1 Polyangia bacterium
CAGCAGGTTGCACTGCTGATGCAGAAGCTGTCGCAGTATGGGCTGGCCGACCGCACATCATTTGCGCTGCTGAACGCCTTTGGTCGCACGCTGCGCAAGCGCGGCATCGCGGGTCGCGAACACTGGGCCCACCACCACACCGGCCTGCTGGTCGGCAAGCCATTCCGTGGCAGCGTCGTCGGCGGTATCGCTCCGGGAGAGGGGGATTTCTGCGCGCTGCCGATCGACTCGCAGAGCGGTCGAGGGGCCGCTGATGGCGACATTCCGGCGAATGAATCTCTGGCCGCTTTTGCACGGACGCTGGCCCGTGGCGTTGGGCTGCCAGAAGCCCGGTTGGCCACCACGTTGCCGCCCGGCAAGTTTGTCCGCGCTGCCTTGAGCAAGCCGTAGCCTCGCGCACCCTGCTTGGTGCATGCTGCGTCCGCCGCAGGTCCGATGGCGAACTCAGCCACAGCAAACAGCTGGCGGGCCCGTTGACCGGCGGAGACACGGTCCTTAGCATCAACCCAGTTCAGTCACGGCCCGGCCGCAACCCGCCGCGCAGAGAGGAAGCACATGCTCGATCAGGTCTCAAAGCCCCCCGGTGCAGCGGGACAGTCACCTGCTGCACCCGGCTCGCCGCTCACACACAGCGACCTGCTCGCCCACTTTCAACGCGGCTGTAAGAAGCCCACGGACCGTCGAATCGGTCTGGAGCACGAAAAGATCGGCTTCGTGCTTACGCAGGATGGTCGTGCCCTTCCTCTTCCCTATGCTGCCGAGGCGAACCAGCCCCAGATCCGGCAGCTTTTTGCGGGTCTGCAAGCGCGCGGCTGGCAGCCCAGCAGCGAAGGCGGTGTTGATGGCGCCACCGTCGCCCTACGCCGCAGCGGAGCATCCGTCACGCTAGAGCCCGGTGGCCAGTTCGAGCTTTCCGGTGCCCCGGTTCACACCGACGTCGAAGCCGTCGCTGAACTGGATGCGCACATGCAGGAACTGCTGCCGCTGGCTGAGCAGGCCAACATCGCATTCGTGGGCTGCGGCTTCCGCCCCCTTGGCACCTGGGACGATGTGCCGTGGGTGCCCAAGGGCCGCTACGCCGTGATGCGCGAATACCTGCCGACGCGCGGCTCGCTTGGCGTCGAAATGATGAAGCGCACGGCGACGGTGCAAGCCAACCTGGACTACGTCAGTGAGGCTGATGCCATCGCCAAGCTGCGGCTGTCTTTGGCGCTGGGCCCGCTGGTCACTGCGATGTTCGCCGCGTCGCCCCTGCGCGATGGCAAGCCCTGCGGTTACAAGAGCTTCCGCGCGGCCTGCTGGCTGGACACCGACAACGACCGCTGCGGTGCGCTGCCCTTCCTGTTTCGCGAAGGTGCCGGCTTTGTCGACTACGCAGAGTGGGCTCTTGATGTGCCGCTGTTCTTTGTGTACCGCCACAAGCGCTATCTGCCGGCGGGCGGCATGACCTTCCGAACGTTTATGCGCGACGGTTTTCAGGGGGAAGTCGCCACGCTGGCCGACTGGGAACTGCACCTGTCAACCTTGTTTCCCGATACGCGACTCAAGCAGTACATTGAAGTCCGCACGGCCGATGCCGGCCCTCTGTCGACGGTGCGCGGGCTGGCTTCGCTGTGGCGAGGCTGGCTGTACTGCGACGAAGCCCAGCAAGCTGCCACCGCGCTGCTGCGCGACATGACGCCCGATCAGCTAATCGATCTGCGCGCCGCGGTGCCCACGCAAGGACTGGCTGCACCGCTTTATGGCAAGCCGATCCAGCCCCTGTGCTTGGAGCTTGTGGACATCGCCCGCCACGGCCTGCAGAAGATCGCCGACGAAAAGAGCGTGGCGTTGCTGGCCCCGCGGCGTGCCTCCGTGGCGGCGGGACGCGGCCCGGCCGACGACATCTTGGATGCCTTTCACGCCGCGGGCGGCGACGCCGTGAAGTTTGTGCGCGCCATTCAGATCCGCCTGTAGCCTCTGGCCTG
>JAYRFD010000084.1:0-7286 GCA_041908565.1 Polyangia bacterium
CATCCCTGAAAACCTGTTTGAAAGCGAGCTGTTCGGGCACGTGCGGGGTGCATTTTCTGGCGCGCTATCCGACAAGCTGGGCCGCCTGGAAGCAGCCAGCGGGGGCACGGTGTTTCTGGACGAGATCGGCGAGCTTCCGTTGTCATCGCAGGCCAAGCTGCTGCGCGCGCTAGAGACCGGCCTGGTCAGTCCGGTCGGCAGCGTGCGTGAGCGCAAGATCGACTGTCGCATCGTCGCTGCCACCAACCGCGACTTGGAAGAAGAAGCGCGGGCCGGTCGCTTTCGCCAAGATCTGTACTTTCGTTTGGCCGCCGCCATGGTCTTTCTTCCTCCGCTGCGCGAGCGTCCAAGCGAGCTGGCTCATCTGTCGTCGCACTTCTTGCAAGAGGCCTGTCGCAAGCTGGGCCGGGGACCACTGCGGCTGTCGGCGGTTGCGCTGCATGCGTTGCAGCAGCATCCCTTCCCCGGCAACGTGCGCGAGCTACGCAACCTGATGGACTACTGCGCTGCGACCGTCAGTGAAGACGAAGTGCGACCGGAACACCTGCCGCCGCGCTTTCTGAATGCAGCCAAGGCGGCAGGCTCGCACTCGAGTAGCACGGCATCGACGACGACCAGTCCCTCGGCTGCGACGCCAGGCGAGGGCGGTCTGCCGGGCGGTGGCTTTCGCCGCATCGCCGATGAAGTGCAAGAGCTGGAATCCCGCCGCATGCGCGAAGCGCTGGACAGCACCGCCGGAAACCAGCGACGCGCAGCCGAGCTGATCGGCATGCCGCTGCGCACCTTTGTGACCAAGCTCAAACAGTACGGACTGCGCGAAAAGTAAGCAGTCGGCCAGCTGGGCGGGCGGCCCGGGCTCGGTCGCGTCACGCCAAATCCGCGCGATGGGTCACGCCAAATCGGCGCGACTGCGCCAAGACCGCGTTGCCGCACTGTCCTTCGTTCCGATTCAAGTGGGCGATTGCACATCCGTTTCTGAGTGAAGCAGGTCTTGGTGCAGCGGTTGCGTAGACAGGGGGATGTCCCGCCACGATGCAAGCGAAGGCCGGGTGGTCTTCCAGCGGGACACCTGGCAGCGGCCCAACAGCTGCGGCCAGCCAGCGATCGAACGATTCGAGGAGGATTCTCATGTCGAAGAAGCTTGTTGAAGAGAACCAGGCGGCTCCAGTCCCGTTTTTTGCGCACCTGCTGTCGTCGCAGAACGACCCGGCGGCCGGTGGTGGTACGGGTCCGGCCCCGACCTACCACTGCTTGGACAGCGAGTGCACCAAGAAGTACCCCAGCGACGACGATGAGTCGACGACCTGGTTCAGTGACCGGGACTAGTCGTCCGCCCAGGGTAGTCGCAGTGCTGCTGCGCTGAACTGCCCGGCACCCCCGCGCGGTCCCAGTGCAGGACGCTTGAGAGGATGAGATGAGCCAAGACGCCTGTGTGCTTCTGCTTTCGCATCAGCACGAGCCGTTCTGCACCGCCCGCGTGGCGGGTGCCTTGCAGGCACGTGGAGCTCGCGTGCTGCGCTTCGATACCGATACATTTCCCACGCAGCTGAAGCTATGCGCGCAGCTGTCCGGACGTGGAACAGAGGCAAGCGCGATTCTGCAGCATCAGGGGGATGTGTTGCGCGTCGACGCAGTCTGGCTGTGGCGGCTGTGGCCCGCCTCGATCGATGAGCGCGTGCCTGCCCAGCAAAGGCAGGCGGCCCAGCGCGAAGCGCTGACCACGCTGCACGGCTTTCTGGATCTGCTGGGCACCGCGTTCTTCATCGATCCACCAGATGCGATGGCGGCTGCCGAAAACAAGACGCGGCAGCTACGGCTCGCGCAGTCTGTGGGGTTGTCGATTCCGCCGACGCTGATCACCGCGGATGCCGATGCGGTACGCGACTTTTATGCCGCGCACGGCGGGCGCGTGGTCGCCAAGCTGCAGACTTCGCTGGGACACTCGATGCGCGGGGGCGGCGGCCTGCCAACGCGGCTTCTGCAGCCAGGCGACTTAGACGCGCTTTCCGGTCTGTCGATTTGTCCGATGGTATTTCAGCGATATGTTGAAAAAGCCTACGAGCTGCGCGTCGCCTGGGTCGATGGACAAGCCTTTGTCGGCGCGCTGGATGGCACGCGGTGTGGCGTCGACTGGCGCTACGAATCCACCGCAAGCTGGCAGCCGTACACGCTGCCCACCGATGTTTACGAAAAGCTGGCCGCACTGATGCGACGGCTTTCGTTGCGGCAAGGCGCATTGGATCTGATCGTCACGCCGCAAGGGGAACACGTCTTTCTGGAAGTCAATCCACATGGCGAGTGGGGGATGCTGGAACGTGACCTGGGGCTGCCGATCGGCGCCGCCTTGGCCGACGCTCTTGTTCGTCATGGCACGCGAACGCAGGGGGAACTGTCATGAGCACGCAGGACGAATCGCTGAAACAAGTTGTGGTCATCTCGCACAGCAACGACATCACCGGCATGCACGGCGAGCTGCGGAAAGAGCTGGAGTCACGCGGCGTGCGCGTGATGCGCTTCAACACCGATGAGTTCCCGATGAACGCGCAGGTCGTATTCGGGCAAGACGGCGATCGCGAAACGCTGCGCTTCTGTTCCGGTGGACAGCAGATGGATCTGATCAGCGGCGACGCCATCTGGTATCGCCGCGCCAACTGGGGTGGCAAGCTGCCGATGGAAATGGACAAGCAGCTGCGCCATGGCTGCGTGACCGAAAGTGAAGCCTGCCTGCGCGGACTTTTGGCCGCAGCGCCATGCTTCGTGTTGGATCCGCCGGAGCTTGTGCGTCGAAATGGCCACAAGCCGTTTCAGCTACGCTTGGCCAAACAGCTGGGGCTGCAGACACCGCGCACGCTGATGACCAACGATGCTGCAGAGGCTCGCGCTTTTATCGAAAGCTGTCCGGATGGCGTGGTCGCCAAGATGCTGGGTGGCTTTCCGATCTATGACGGAAAAGGCGAAGAGCAGGTGGTGTTCACGACGGCCTTGTCGACCGCGCACATCGAAAAGCTCGACGGGCTTCGCTACTGCTCGATGATGTTTCAAGAGCGCGTGGCCAAGCGGCTTGAGCTGCGCGTGACCGCCATCGGCAGTCGCCTGTTCGCGGCCGCGATCGATTCGCAAGCAGTCAAAGGGGCCGAAGTCGACTGGCGCGAGCGCGGTGTTTCGCTGTTGCAGCTGTGGCAGCCGTACACGCTGCCCGCCGATGTCGAAGCCAAGCTGCACGCCTACATGGACGCCATCGGCATGCAGTACAGCGCCATCGATCTGATCGTCGAGCCCAGCGGTCGCCACGTCTTTCTGGAAGCCAACCCCGCCGGTGAATGCTTCTGGCTGCAGTACAACAGCCCGCACTTCGCGCTGTCCACGGCGCTGGCCGACGTGCTGCTGGACGCCCCAGGCGCCCGCCGTCGCCTCCGTTCCTAGTCGTCGACGCGCGGGACCTCGATCGCGGCACCAGCCGCCGCCAAGGCCCGTGGCTGGCCAAGGCTGCAGACAGCGCCTTGATTCGTGTTCTCCCCATTCGCGGAAGGACCGCTTACCATGGGCTCGGCAGAAGCGATGGCATCCCCGGCGGCAACTCTTGGATCTGGCGGCAGCCTGCGGGCTCGCCTGTGGCGTGGCAGTCAGGCTGTGCGCATGGCCTGGCAAAGCTCGCCGGGCGCTGCCTTGGTGTGGATGTGCCTTCTGGCCCTAAACGCTGTGCTGCCGCTGGCTGTGGCCTGGGTCGGCAAAGCGATCGTTGATGCGGTCGTCGCCCACCAAAGCCAGCGCGCGCTGTCGTGGGTCGGTGTGGAGCTGGCCTTGATGATGGTCGTTGGTGCGTCGCAGCGCGGGGCATCGCTTGCGCGATCGCTTATGGGCACGCGTCTGGGACTGGCGGTGAACGTGACCATCTTGCGCAAGACGCTGACCATGCAGCTCAAGCATTTTCAAGATCCCAGCTTCTATGACCAGCTGACGCGCGCTCGACGCGAGGCATCGTATCGTCCGCTGGCTCTGACCAGTGAAGTGCTGGGCTTGCTGAGCGCTCTGCTCACGCTGTTCGGCTTCGTTGCGCTACTGCTTAGCTTCAGCTGGCTGTCTGTGGCGGGGCTGCTTCTGGCCGCGTTTCCAGCCGCCGTTGCAGAGCTGCGCTTTTCGCGCGTGACCTATGAGCTGCGCAATCGTCGTGCGGCCGAGTCGCGTCGCCTGAACTACTTGGAATACGTGCTGGCCAGCGACGAGCACGCCAAAGAAGTGATGGCGCATGGCCTGGGCCCGACGCTCTTGGCCCGCTACGAAGAGATCGGCGATCGCATGTGGCGGGAAGAACGCAGCTTGTCGGTCCGCCGCATGCTGTGGGTCACGCTGCTGTCGCAGCTGGGCACGCTGTCGTTTTACGGCTGCTATCTGTACATCGTCTATCGCACGGTCAGCGGTCACTTATCGCTGGGCGATATGACGCTGTACGTGCTGGCCTTCCGTCAGGGACAGCAGTCGTTTCAGTCGATCTTGGCGGGGATCGGCGCGCTGTATGAACACGACCTGTACATGTCCAATCTGCTGTCGTTTCTGGCTCAGCCGACGGAGTCTGCTCCGCTGCAGCTACCTGCGCACAGCGACAGCAGCGATCAAGATCGCGGCATCCGCTTCGAAGACGTCGGCTTCCAGTATCCCGGTCAGACTGGCTTCGCGCTGCGCCACATCAACCTGACGATTCACGCCGGGCAAAGCATGGCGCTGGTCGGGCACAACGGCGCTGGCAAGACGACGTTTATCAAGCTGCTCACCGGACTTTACGAGCCGACCGAGGGCCGCGTGCTGCTGGATGGTCGTGATCTGCGCACCATCGATCGCGAAGCGCTGCGTCGACGGATCTCGGTGATCTTTCAGGACTACAACCAGTACCAGCTGTCGGCTCGCGACAACATCGCGTACGGCGATCCGGCGAACGAAAAGAACGAAGCGCGCGTCGCGCAAGCAGTCGAACGAGGCGGCGCCAGCGACGTGATCGCCAGCTTGCCCGAGGGCCTGTCCACGCAGCTTGGTCGCTGGTTTGACAAGGGTGTCGACCTATCGGGCGGGCAGTGGCAGCGCATCGCGCTTTCGCGAGCGCTGATGCGCAGCGATGCCGACATTGTCGTGCTGGACGAGCCCACGGCAGCCCTGGATGTCGACGCCGAAGCCGAGGTGTTCGAGCGCGTGCGCACGCTGGCGCAAGGGCGCACCGTGATCTTGATTTCGCATCGTTTTCCGACGGTGCGCATGGCCGACCGCATCATCGTCTTGGAAAAAAGCGGCGTCCTGGAACAAGGCACGCATGCCGAGCTTTTGGCCAAAGAGGGCCTGTACGCGTCGATGTTCCGCAAGCAAGCCAAGGGCTACAGCTGATCGACGCTGGCGCATCGTCCACATCGCCCCCGTCCCGCGCATCCTACGCATCCCACGCATCCCGCGGGTTCCACGCATTCCGCGCATCCCACGCATTCCGCGCATCCCACGGAGCAGAACGATCCGATGTCGAGCCCCGGGGGGAAACGTGCGTCGAGGGTGGGGCGCTAGCGGGGGCCGATCGTGACGCGGAATGGAGTCAGCGTGGCTTCGTCGCGGCAGCGCTTGCCGCCTTTGCTGATGAACACACTGACTTCGTATTCGCCGGCGGGTAGGCCGGCCGCCGATGGGCTGTAAGGGAAGAACTGCCACAGGCTGCCATCGCTGCCGCTTGGGCCGATGGTCTCGCTGCGCACCGGCGCGCTGCCGACCGGTGCAGCGACGGCGCGAGTCACGATGCGAGCGGTGGCTCCAGCCACTGGCTGTCCCTGCAAGTGCACGCCATAAAACGCCAAGGTGCCGATGGAGCTACCGCGTGGATAGTTGCGCGACAGGCTTAGCTGCAGATCGAAGGGTGCGCGTCCAGGCAAGCAGCCGCAGCCCCGGCTGTCGATGCCGCTGCACGCCGCGTTGCAGGTGACCGCGCCACCGACCGAGCCATCGAAGCCCAGCGCATCGCAGCTGGGGAAAGGACGGGCGGTCTGGTTGCCTTCGCAGACCTCGCTCTGTGGCGTGAGCTTGCCGTCGCCGCAGCGCGCTGTGGGATTGGCCTTCTGCATGGCAGCGATGACGTTCAGCAGTCCCCAGCCAAAGCTGTCGTCGCGGCCGGGTGCTCCAAGATCCGTTGCGGTCTCTTGCAGAAGCTGGCGCAGCGCGACGTTGCTAAGCCCCGGGAAGCGCGATGCCAATAGAGCCGCGCCTCCGCTGACCAGTGGAGCGGCCATGCTGGTCCCGTCCAAGAACGCGTGATCCGACGGAGTATTGGCCAGTGAACAGCGCAGATCGGCGCCGCTTTGAATTCGCTCGGCCAGGAATTCGCCGTCGCCCGCGGCGATGGCGGCGATGGGAATGGGCACGGCGTTGCCGACATCGATATTGGTCAGCAAGCGTCCGGCTTGGCTGCTGTCGCCTGCGCGGTGGTTGTATAGCAGCACGCCGACGGCTCCGGCGCTGCGAGCGTTTTCGATCTTTTCGCTGAACGGCACGGCCTTTTGCGCTGCATCGGGGGGACCGCGGCGAATCAGCGCGACGCGGCCGCTGGGCTTGCAGCTCTGGATCTCGCTGGCGCTGCCATAGCCACACACGACGACAGAGGTTCGATCCAGCACGGTGCCCGAGCTAGCCAGTGGCGCATAGGCAGACAGCGCGAAGTCCGCGCGCCCCGCATCGGCGCAGGTCAGGCGTGCGATGCGATCGCCGGTGCCCATGGGAAACGTGGAATACAGCGCCACCCCAGGTGCCGCGATGCCGACAGCTTGCCCGGTCGATGAAAACGAAGCCAGCTGATCATCGGCATCGGTGGCGGCGACCGCCAGGACTTCGCGATACGACGCGGGGTAGTGTTTGTCGGCGGTGCGGATGCTGCCGTGGCTGCTGTCTTCGGCGTTGCCTGCCGCCGCTACCAGCAGGATGCCGGCAGAGTATGCGGCTGCCACGGCGCGCTCTTCCGACGGACTTGCTACCTGTGCACCGAAGCTCATGTTCACGATGCGGCAGCGATCGGCGATGGCGGCGTCCAGGGCGGCGGCGATCTCGACATCGCTGGCAACCAGCCGACCTCGATAGCGTCCGAAGATCTTGTAGATGCGCAGGTTTGCATCCGGGGCCATGCCGACCATGCCGTAGCTATTGTCGGCAGCGGCGATCAGGCCGACGACGTGCGTGCCGTGGCTGTCGACCGCTGCATAGTCGTCGTTTTCGTCGAAGAAGTTGTGGCCACTCAGGATGTTGCGTGGCCGATCGCGATGGACCGATGC
>JAYRFD010000085.1:0-1934 GCA_041908565.1 Polyangia bacterium
AGACCGTGCTGGTGCCGCGCGGCGCCAAGACCCTGCGGCTTTCCGGTGACATCCTGCGGTGGCAGACCATCGATCATCTGTGGACGCAGGTTCGGCTGGATGCCTCGACGGCGGCGGCGACTTCAGACCCGCAGGTGGTGCAGCACGCGGGGCGGGCGCTGCGCGTGTCGCGCGGGGAAGGACTGGCGCTGGATGGTCGTCCGCTACCGTACCGTTTTCCGACCGACATGCGCGGTCACTTTGGTGTGGTGGTCGATGGCGCGTATCCGGTCGAAGGCACGTCGTATGTGCTCTTGGTCGTCGGGCGGCAGTCGGCACACGGCGGCCACTTTGTCTTCGATCGCGTGCTGGCCGTCGATGTGCGGGATGGCTCGGTCGCGCGCGTCGGACCGGATGGTGCGTGGCCCTTGGGCTTCGACACGCGATCGAACTACGGCCGCTTTGCAACGCTTTCCGCTTCATCGCGCGGCCTGTGGATGCACGCGGGGCGCGATCTGTTCCTGGTCCCCTTCGCTGGACAGCCAGCGCAGAAAGTTGGGACGCCGGATGGAATGGATGGCCAGCAGGGGATCGATGCCTGGCCACGACGAGCGACGGTGTCCCCAGACAATCAGCGCATCGCCTTTGTGCAAGGGGGGCGGCTGGTTCTGTGGGATGCAGACCGCGCGGCGGTGATTGCACGCACGCCGGTTCTGCGCAGTCCATCGTGGACCTGGGGACCGCGCGGCCATGCCTTGGCGCTGGTCAGTGGGAAGGAATCGTTTGCGCTGGGCGAAGACGGCGCGCTGCAGCGCTTGGGCTGTGCGGTGTCTGACCAAGGTTCGCAGTCGCCGCTTCTGGACGTGCTGCCCGAAGCGGAGGCTGCGCTGGTCTGCGTCGACGGAAATCTGGCGGTGTCGCGGCCCGATCGCTGCGTTCGACTGGCCGAGCTTAGCTGCTATCAAGCCATCCCAATTGCCTGGGCTGTGACGCGCCGGTAGACGCATCCGCTGAACAGCAGAGCGACAGATCCATGCACCGCCCAGGCACCGTCCATGCACTGCGAGATCGACCCAAGCTCGATGGTTTGAAGTCTTTGCAACAGCGAGGGGGGGAGGCTCATCCGGCTTTGCTGGATGAGGGGGACCTGGAACGGTCCCCCTAAACGATCGGCGATGCTATGGACGCAGGCGCCAGGTGGCGGTGGCGGCGGGCTGGAAGCAGTGGATGTGGGCGACGGTTCCGGCGCCTAGCTCTTGAATGACGCCGGCGCCGAAGCCGCGCGACTGGCAGTATCGGCTGATCTCGATGCGGGCCTCGCCCGATGTGAAGTTGCCGCTGTTGCAGGTGGGCCCGACGCGGTCCTTGCCGACGTCTTCGATCAGATCGGAATTCCAGCAGCTGACCCAGGGGCGGCCGGTTAGTTCGAAGATCTGCCCGGTGCTGAAGCCGTGATCGTTGCAGAAGCGGTGCGATGCGGCGGCGCAGTCTAGGCTGGACACCGCGCGATCGTCGCTGCAGCCGCTGTGGCGACGGGCTAGCTCGGCAACGGTGACGGCCAGGCTGTTGTTGTAAAGCGGCGTGCAGGCAATCGTCGCGTCATTGCCGCTGACCGCGGTGGGAACGCCAGACAGCGAGATGGGCGGGCGGTTGCTGATCAGCTGACGGACGGTCTCGGCCAGGTTGCGCGTGCTGCGAAGCGCGTCGCTAGCACCGCGCTGGGCGCACACGCGGTGCATGGCCGTCGCGCAGGCCAAGCTGCCCAGCGCACTGGCCGAGCCGCAGCCGGGGTGCTGCTGGTTCAGCACGAACTGTCCCGCGCTGGGCGCCTGCTTGATTGCATCCGACTTGCATCCGGCTCCGTGCGTGGTCAGGCAGATGCTGCGGTTGGATCGAGCATGGGAAAAGATCTGCACATCGTCGATGGCGCCGCGGAACGATCCTTCGCCGCCGGC
>JAYRFD010000086.1:0-8229 GCA_041908565.1 Polyangia bacterium
AATCACGCTGGGGGTAACTAGGCTCTGGGTCCCGCGGCCCCTTCCGATCGTCAGCTCCAGACTGTCCGTGCTGCCGCGCCGGGCAAGGGCGATGGACTCGACGTCGGGGCCACGTCCAAGCTCAAGAATCCGCGCCCCGGGCTGCACGCCCTCGAAGTACACCCACGCCTCCAGCGCAAAGCCAGCGGAGAGATCCGCGCTGATCGCCGGAAGCTCGACGTAGTCATCGATGCCATCGAGGCGCAGCGAGCCCGGACTGGCAAGTGGCGCCGGGCTGCCAAGCCGGCCGAGCACGCGCGTGGGATCGCCCTGGATCGTTCCCGCTGCGCGCTTGACCCCCGACGCTGCCAGCCGCCCGGCGCTGCTATTGAGAGGATAGAGTCGCAACAGATCGTTGTCGCTGCCGGAAAGTCGCTTGCTCAGGTTGCTGCTGACCTCCGTTTCGTTGAGGGCGCGACTCCATAGGCGGACCTCGGTCAGACAGCCGCAAAGGGGCCCGCTGTGGTCGCTGCTGATCCCAAGCAGGGAGGCCCCAAGCTCGCTGGCCTCGCTCACATCCCCCGGACGCAGAGCCCCCGCTGCCACCGCGACCCCGTTTACGTAAAGCCGCGCCTGGCCGACCGCGTCGACGGTTCCGCACAGGTGAAGGAACGTGGCTGGACGCAGCACGGCATCGGCCGCGATCACGCCGCCCAATGTGGGTGAGCGCACCGCAAGCACCAGGGTCTGTGAAGTGCCCTCGCGTCGCAGCGCGATCGTCGTTCCCCCCGGACCGCCAGCTAGAAGAACGAAGGTCTCGTTGGGCTTGAGATCGCCGCTCGCAAACACCCAGGATTCAACGCTGAAGCCGCCCCGCAGCGGCTCGCCCACAATGGGCAGCTCGACCCCGCTTTGTCCGTCAGGGAAGCGCAAGGAGCGGCCATCGGGACGACTGACCGCGACATCGGCCAAGCGCGCGTAGTGCAAAAGCCCGTCCTCAGCCCCCGTCAGGACCTGATCCCGGCTCGCCAGAATCTGACTTGCGGTGCGCGCCCCCGACCAGATCCGCACCTCGGACAGAGCACCCTGATGTGCATAGTCTCCGGGGTCGTAGCCGTCGATCTTGCCGATGTACGAACAGGGGCGCTCGACATCCTTCGGAGCGGTCACGCGTGCGGTCTGCTTCGCCACGCCATCCACATACAGGACCACGTCCCCCTGGGTGACTGTTCCGCTGCTGTCCCATGCCATCGGTTTGAACGTCGCTGCGATGTGGGTCCAGCGGTGCAGCGGCAGCGCAGCACTGGCCGTGACGTGGCTGACTGCAGTGCCCGAATCCTGGAAGAAGCGCAGCGCCAGATCTGCAGTCGAGCCACTGCGCGACAGCGAGATGTTATTCGCCCCCAAGCCGGGCTGGGTCGAAAGCTCAAGGACGCGTCCCCAGCCGACGGTCGCCGTCGAGTACACCCAGGCCTCGAGCGTAAAGCCCTGGCTCGCCAGATCGCCGCGCACCGTGGGCAGCGGGACCGCATCGCGGTAGCCATCGAAGGTCCGGGCGGCCCGTCCCAGAATGCCGTTCCAGCTGGCATGCGCTGGGCTTGTGCTGCGGCTGTCTTTGATCGGCGCCCCTGGCCCGTCGTCGAGTCGGTAGTAGCGCAGCAGACCCGGCTCCGATCCGCTCAAGCGTACGTCTTTGGCTTGGGCGATCTGGTCCGCGGTGCGCGCGCCCGACCAGATGCGGACCTCGGAAAGCGCCCCCCGATGCTGGTACGCACCCAACGCGTAGCCGTCGATCCAGCCAATGAACGAGCTGCTGCGGGACGCGTTGCCGGGCGCCGCGACGCGACTTAGCGTCCGCTGCTGCCCGTTGACATAGATGCGGACATCGCCGGCGGTCTCTTTGCCATCGAGGGACCAGACCATCGGCTTGAAGCTGACCGCGATGTGGACCCAGGTGTGCAGCGGCAGAGCCCCCGGGGCCCGCACATCCGCGACCGCGCTTGTGGTGGAGGTAACAAAGAAACGCAGTGCGATCTCTTCGGTACTGGCCACCCGCGACAGCGAGACGTTGTAGCTGCCCAGGCCCGGCTTGGTCGCAAGCTCCAGAATGCGCCCCCAGTCGACGAACTCCGAGCTGTAGACCCAGGCCTCTAGCGTGAAGCCACCGGAAGACAGGTTGCCGTCGATGGTTGGCAGTCGTGCGAAGTCTCCCGGTCCTTCAAAGAGTCGCCCCGGCCGGGTCAGCGGGCCGGCGATCGTGGCGTGCGCAGCGCTGCCGCTCGCGTCAGCGGCCACCGTCCCCCCCGCATCGTCTAAGCGGTACAGACGCACCAAGCCGGCGTGACCGGCCACGGCAGGTTCGCAATAGCTAGCCAGGATCTCGGCGGCAGAACGACCGCGATCAAACAGCCGAACCTCGGACATGCGGCCGCGGAACAGCTCGTCTGCGCTCCAGTTGCTCTTGCCGATGAAGGCGCGGCTGCGCGTGATCGCAGCTTTCGGAGTGTGAATGCGCTTGCTCTCTTGCTCGACCCCGTCGACATACAGGGTCGCCAGGCCCGTCGAGCCATCGCTTGCGATATCGGTCAGGCTGGCCGCGATGTGCAGGAAACGGCGAGCCTTAAGCACCCCTTGTGCATGGACCTCCGCACGCACGCCCCCGCGATAAACATGCAGGGCCAGATCGTCGCTGGTGCCGGCCCGCCCTAGAAACACATTGTCGCTCTCCGCCCCGTTGCCGATATCGACGATGCGGGCCCAGCTGCTGTTGTCCTCGAAGTACACCCAGGCTTCGATCGTAAAGCCACGCGACAGGTCGGCGGAAAGGGCCGGCATCTGCACATACGTGCCCATGCCTTCAAAGCGCAGCGTCGATCGATGCGGCAGCCCCGTCCAGATCAGCGCCGGCCCCAAGCGACCGGAGTGATCTACGCGATCCGCGACCGTCGCCAGGCTGGCTTCATCCATCGGGTAGTAGTGACAGAGACCCGGCTCATCGCCGCGGGGGGGCGTGTCGGCACCGCCCGCGATCTCGGCCTGGCTGCGGGCCCGCGTCCAGATCCGCAGATCGGCGAGCTGGCCGTAGAGCTCGCGCCCGCTCACGCTGCCGCTGCGTCCGATGTACGACTGGGCTCGACTGATGCCGGCCCGCGGCAGCGGCAAGGTCCCAGAAGCCGCGACGCCCCCATTCACGTAGATCGTGGCGCGGCCATCGCCCGCTACGGTGGCCGCAAGGTGCGTCCAAATGCCGGAGGCCACGCTGCCGGCCGGCGTGGCCAGGCTGCTCTGGCTGGTGCCACGAGACACCTGCAGGACCACCGCCCCCTCGCTGCCCTGCCGCGCCAGGATCAGGCTGTCGCCGCCCGTGCCGTTGCCCAGATCGCAGATGCACTCGCTGGCTTTCACCCCAGCAAAGCGGACCCATACTTCGAGGGTAAAGCCGCCAGAAAAATCGTCGCGCAGCGACGGCAGGCTGACGGCATCGCCGCTGCCATCAAACGCCAGAGCCCCCAAGGTGCTGCGAAGTGGCAGGGGCAGAAGCCGCTGCGCTCCACCGCGCAGCTGTCCGGCCCGCGCCCCCGCATCCTGACCGGCGGGCAGCCTGCGATCCATGGCCAGCGATCCGCCCCCTTCGTCCAAGCGGTAGTAGCGCAAAAGGCCGCTCACCTCATCAGGCAGCGCCTGATTCATGGCCCCCCGCAGCTCGGCCGCCGTGCGCACCACGGAAAAGATGCGCACCTCCGCCAAGCGGCCCCGCAGCAGAAGATCGCCACTCTTGCTGCTCTTTCCCAGGTAGCAGGAGCGACGGGGAACCAGGCTTGGCAGCGGTACTGCGGTCCCGCTCACGACGACCGCGCCGTTCACATAGAGGGTCGCGAGGCCAGTCCCTGTCAGCGTCGCCGCGATGTGCAGCCAGCGTCCGCTATCGAGGACGGCGCTGGAGGTAATCTGCTTGCTGCTCGTGCTGCCCACTACAAACAGGCTCAGCGCTCGGTCCGCGATGCCAAGCGCGATGGTGTGTTTGTCTGGACCGTCCCCAAGCTCGATCACCCGTGCCGATCCGCTCAGCCGATCAAGAAATAGCCAGGCCGCAAGCGTGAAGCCCCCGCTGAAGTTGTCGTCGACGGTCGGCAGCTGCACATAGGCATCGCTGCCGTTTAGCCACAGCGCGGTCGCGGGCGGACACAGCGAGGTGAGCGCGCTCGGCCCAGGCGGCCCCCACACGATGGTTTCGGGGAGCCACCCATGCAGCCCGTTTTGCGAAATATCGTGGGCTGTCGTATCGCCCGTCTCGGCGAGTGGATAGCAGGCGAGCAGTCCCGGCTCCTTGGCATCCTGGCGACCGCGCAGCCCAGCCCGGATCGCGGCCGCACTCCGCGCCGTGGTCCAGATGCGCACCTCGGCCATGCGACCTTGGAACAGGGGATCGGCGCCGCGCGTGCTCTTGCCGATCAGACCGAGGGAGCGCGTCACCCGCTCGGGCTGTGGCATCGCGCTGTCGCTGGCGACACTTTCCCCGTTTACATAGAGCGTCGCCAGGCCGCTGCCGTTGTAGCTGGCCGCGACATGGACGAAGGTGCCGGTGGGCAAGGCGGCGGCAGCGGTTAGCTGTTTGCTGGTGCTGCCGTTCTGCATGAACAGCGCAAGCTGGTTGCCGCTGCCGCAGCCCAGCGCCAGCGAGTGGCTGCCCGGCGCGGCCGCAAGGTCGATGATCCGCGCGCCGATCCGTCCGGGATCCAGCGCCACCCAGGCCTCTAGCGTAAAGCCCGCGCTAAAGTCGGCCGACAGCGCCGGCAGCGTTACATAGTCCTGGCTGCCATCCAAGGTCAGGCAAGGCACGACCTCGTTCGGGCCGCGCAGCGAAGGTCCGGTCAGGCCAAAAAAAGGCGTGCCGACGATCGTCGCATCGCGCACGCCACTCCAGTCCTTGGCAGTACTGCCGGCGACTTCATCCAGGCGCAGGTAGCGCGACAGTCCCTTTTCATCGCCGGAAAGGCGAGTGTTCATCGTCCGCACAAGCTCGGCCGGCGAGCGCTCGACATTCCACAGCCGGACTTCACAGATCTGTCCGACGAAGTCGGCATCCGCGCTCCAGCCACTGCGGCCTACGTACGAGGAGCTGCGCACGACGTTTTCGGGTACGTGCAGGGCCGCGCTTGCGACCGGCACCCCACCGACAAAAATGCGAGCATTGCCAGCGGCATCCAGCGTCGCCGCCAGGTGCTGCCACTGTCCGTTGCGGATCACATTGGCTGCCGTGACCTCTTTGGCTACGCCGCCCCGGCGAACCGAAAAGCGAAGGGAGGAGGACGTGTCCTCGCGCGCAAAATAGACGTTGTCGGTGCCCGATACTTTGTGCAGGTCGATGATGCGCGCCCAGCTTCCCGCTTGATCGAAGTAAACCCAGGCCTCAACGGTAAACCCCGCAAAGCTACCGGAACTGAAATCAAACGAGGTCGGCCCCAGGTCCAGGTAGTTGTCGCCCCCTGTGAACGTCAGGCTGCGCGACGAGCCAAGCGGCGCCTGATCCGCCGGGCAAGTGACGGTGATCGAGCTCGTCACGTCGTTAAAGGCATCGCCGACGTAGGGCGTATCGGTCGTCAGGACCAAGCTGCTGCCGACAAAGTTGCCGTGCTGCCACAGCGTCACTTTCCAGCCCGGCGGAATCTGAACGGAGCTCAGCTCGTCATTGCCGATGCTGAGGGCGTACAGGGGATAGCTGCCAGGGCCCAGATCTTGATAGCTACCGCCATAGTTCTTATCAAAAAATATCCTGACCTTATCCATATTTACACAATCGGAACATCTAATCCAAAAATGCGGATTACTGCCACAGCATTGCGGCATTAAATCCGTCGGACGATATCCCGCCCTTGCCTTGCGCTAGCGGACTTCCATATCCAGACCGACGACCAGATTCCCCGTGGTGCGTGCACCAAGATCGGCGGCCCAGAATTTTATCATAATAGATTGGTGCCACATCCTAGTTCAATGAAAACATTGGCAACTTCGCTAACTCTCCGGACAAAGACGACTATTCTGGGCTAGCGATAGTGGGCAACAGGCTCTGGGCCCCTGTGGTGATGGCCGTCTGCAAATCGGGGATGCTTCGCGACTCAGGACGGATTTCAAACAGGACTGGCTGCCGTCGGTTCTTCGCACAAGGATGTGCTGGCCATCGGCGGTGAAAGCCGCCTCGACCAGAACGCGGCCTGGCAAGACCAGCCGAGCCAGCAGACAGCAGCTATCGACGTCAAAGATGCACAACACAGCGTCCTCGCCGCGACTCAAAAGCGGCCACCCATCGTGACGAAGCTGCGCGGTCTTTGCCGGTCCACCCTGGCCAGTCAGCGCGCGGCGCAGACCACAGGTCGCGGTGTCCCACAGGCGCGTTGTGCCGTCGTCGCCCGAGGTCACCAATCGGTGCCCACCTGGGCTGGGGCTGGTCCCCATCACACCACCGATGTGCCCCAGCAGATCCGGCTTGCAAAACGGGTCTCCCCTCGATCTGCGCAGTTGCTGGGAACGGGCACCCGACTGGCGCAGCGCGGGTCGTTCTGGTTCTGCCGGGGGATTACGAGCTGGGAATGGAGTCGAGCGTGACGGGGACCAGGCAGGCGGGTTGGCGGCACGAGAAGCCGAAGCTCAGGGCGCAGCCATCCTGCCGGTCCACCCAGGACAGGGGGCTTCGGGGGGCGATTGCGGGCTGGGAACGGACCGCTCTGGGGTGGCGCCGAAGCGCTTGCGCACGGCGTCTTCGCCGATGCAGTCAGAGCCGTCGAGTTCCAGGGTCAGCAGGCCGGCGCTGGCGGCGCCGGGGCCGCCGCGCTGGGCTCTGCGCTCTTGGGCCGGCAACCAAGCAAGCCACGCAGAGCGGGGGCCAGAAGCAGCGTGACGCGACGGATGATGAGCGTCTAGTGCGTCTATTTTGGGGCCGGCGGATGGGCCTTGTCCCAGACATCGGCGGAGGGCTCCGGATTCCGCAGCAATTGACCCGCCGCATCCACCTGGGGGATCCTGCGAAGCAATGGGGGGGCATCGCGAGGCGGAAGCTCTGCGCGTGCTCATGCAGTTCCTGCGTGCGCGCGAAGCGGGCGATCCATTCGCGTTCCGCTTCGAGTCCCAAGACTACATCCTACCGACGGAGGCTGGGGAGACTCCGAGCGCACGTTTTGACTGGACAGAAGAGGTGATGAGCGACCTCCAAGCGGTGCGGCTGCCAGGCCGCGATCCGGCGGTCGTACAGCGTCTTGGCGGGCGCCTGCGCCGCTTTGTCAGTGAGGCGGGCTGGCAGCTGCACGAACAGCGAATCGCAGAGGCACTGGATGAAGGGCGCCCCGTGCTGCTGACGATTCGCTCGTCTGCCGCTGAGCTCTATTCGCTTCCATGGGAGCTTCTACCCCTCAAGTCCGGCCAGTTTATTGGCGAGGTGGACGGCCTGCTGATTCGCTTCGAGTGGCCTGATAGCCCAAGCCGCCCCGAACACCCGCAGCCCCGAACGGAGGGAGGAAGGATCCTGGTGGCATGGTCCGCAGCCGCAGGCGGTGTACCGGCGGCTGAGCACCTGGACGCAATCGCCACGGCCTGCACAGCCGGCATGCAGCCGTGGAACGAGGAGACCGATGTGCTGTCCAATGCATCCCTTGAGCGCATCGTGGAGCGCTTGGAAGATGCGCAGCAGACAGGCCCCCCCATCCATGTTCTTCATCTGTTGTGTCACGGTGCTGCGGTGGGCAGCACCTTCGGGCTGTGCCTGGATGGCGAAGACGGCCCAACCGCAGTGAACGCCGCACAGCTTCGCCAGGCTCTTTCGCCCTTCGCCAAGATGGTGCGCTTGATCGTGCTGTCCGCTTGCGATTCCGGAAATGCTGGAGCGATGGGCAGTGAGCTGGGTAGCGTGGCACAGACGCTACATCGCTGTGGCTTTCAGTCGGTTGTCGCCTCGCGCTATCCGCTGACGGTTGCCGGCTCGTGCGCGCTAACCAAGACCTTCTATAGCAAGTTGTTGTCTGGGCCGACTTCACTGGAGTCGGCGTTCCTTGCTGCACGGAAACGCCTGGCACTCAGCGAGTCCAGCCTGTCTGTGGATCGCAGCCAGCTCGACTGGGCCAGCGTGCAGCTATATGCCCGCCACGCCGACGGAGACGACACCCGCCCGATCGTCTTCCGCCCCTTCCGTGGCCTACTCGCCTTCCAGCCTGAGCACCGCCGCTTCTTCTTTGGGCGGGACAAAGAGATCCAAGAAGTCCT
>JAYRFD010000087.1:0-1840 GCA_041908565.1 Polyangia bacterium
GCAGACCGAGGCGGGGGCGACGATGACCACCAGTTCGACCTGCTGCCGCAGCAGCAGCTCCTGCAGGACCAGACCAGCATCGATGGTCTTGCCCAGGCCGACATCGTCGGCGATGAACAGGTTGACGCGCGGCATGGCGATGGCCAGACGCAGCGGCTGAAGCTGATACGCCTTGACCTCGATGCCGGCGCGGTACGGAGCCTGAAACAGCTTGGGATCGGTGGCCGTGACGCACGACCAGCGCAGCGTGTGCAGGTACGCCGAAAACAGCCGCGGCTCGTCAAAACCTCGACTGGCGATGCGGTCCCAGTCGGTCTGCCGCAGCAGGCGCGCATCGACCTCGCGTTCCCACAGCACTTCCAGGCTTTCGCCCTGCGCATCGTCTTCGATACACGACAGCCGCACGCGCGTGCTGTCCCCTGGCTTGGGCGGCAGATCGACCCCTTCGACCAGATACTGCCGCGACCGCACACGAACCAGATCGCCGGTCGCCGGGATCATGGCCGCACCGTCGAAGGGACGCAGGTTGTTTGGCTGGCACAGCTGGATGCGATCACGACGGCTCCCACGTGCCGGCAACCTGTCACTGCGCGACGTAATTAGGGAAGACTGCAAATAGGGCAGACGCACAGGGCGGCATGGCGACGCTGCAGCCAGACGCCCGCTACCGATGGAAGCGGAGCCAGCTCAGCTCGCGAAGAAGCCCTGCGCTCCAGTTCGCACGCCTGCTCAGGCGCTCGCCGCCAGACATCGATCAGCGGCACGGCCCGTCGACCGCAGACCGGTTGTCGCTTCTGCACGATTGTCAGCCCAGAGCGAGCTGCGCTTGACGAGCCGTGCAGCAGGCGCAGACAGGACCTGGCCGCTACAGCCTGGGCTTCCTACCTGAAATGGCTGCCCCGCGCAGCCGCTCCCCGCCCAGTCGAAAGCCCGCCAGGGCCGCCCACGCTCCACCCGCGCCTCATGACACAGCGACCGAATGCTGGGCCAGCGCGAAGTCACGCGCAGCCGCTTTGGGCGAAATCGGACGCTGATCGCCGCGCAAGCGTAATGTCCATTGCATAGCGACGGAATGTCGGCATTGGGCCGCCACATCCACCCACGCGCCCCCGACCAAACCCACCACAACCAACCAACCCCGTAATCCATCCCACCCGATCGCCACGCCACCATCCGCCCCAGGCATCCAGTGAATTAACCGCGCTCCCGTCGCAGCGAAAAAAACGCTGGACAGGTTCCTGGGCAGCGACGGCTCGCTGAACGTCCGGCTCGACGCTGTGCCCCTCACCAGACAGCTTTACATCCGCGATGACATGAACCGACCCAACCCCGACGATGCGCCCGGCCCGTCGGAATCCATGCCCCTTCACGCAGCACCCAACGAAAGGAAGCGCAGACCATGAACCAGATCGCTCAGTCCCCTTTGAAGCCTGCGGCTCGTCGTCGTACCTCGCCCGCCAAAGAAGCACAGCGCGTGCTGGCCAACGCTGTGAAATCAGCCGCGAATTTCCGGCCCGGCCCGTCGGTGTTCGGCGATACTTCTAACATGGCGGTAAAAGTCGCTGCGGTGTTTGGGCCGTATCCGAATCGCGACAAGTGGCGCGTGATCTATGACCAGGGCGATCGGCGCGTGTCCAAGTGCTTCGCCACCCGCGAAGAGGCGCAAGCCGTCGTCGAGACCTTGCGCGCGTCGCTGTCCAGCGAGGCCACGCGGCCGATCTGTCTTGCGATCGATGAGTTCTTGGCGATGAAGCGCAAGCAAGGGCTGCGCGCGATATCCGTTCAGGTCTGGCGCAATCGCCTGCACCGCAATCTGCCTCTCGACGCCAGCCTATGCAGC
>JAYRFD010000088.1:0-4394 GCA_041908565.1 Polyangia bacterium
AGCTGGACAGCGCACGCGAAAGCCCCAACGCGGGATCGACGTCCAGCAGCAGCAGGTCGGCGCGCTGACCCACGGCGACGGAGCCCAGCTCGCCATCGACACCCAGCATGCGGGCCGGAGTCTCTGTCGCGGCGCGCAGGACGTCGGTGGGGGACAGGCCCAGGCCTTCCAACACGGAAATCTCGCGCCAGGTCGTGGGGCCGTGGAAGAAGAACGGAAACACCGGCCAGTTGCCCGCGTCGCTGCCCATGACCAAGGGGACGCCCGCCCGCTGTAGCTGCAGCAGCGTCTGCCCCGCGCTGCGCAGGCGCCCATCGATCATGCGCGACATCAAGGACTGCCCTGCCCGCGTCGTGCCCAGCGACGCCAACAGATCGCGATAGCGACCGGGGACCATGGGCAGTAGCTCGCCGATCATGTCGACCAAGAAGCGGTGCTGCATGGCAGGGCTGCGCAGCGTCTGCAGCTCGATCGGCGGAATGGTCTGCGCGCTGTGGGCGTCGGCAAATGCGCTCGGGTCCTGCAAGGTTCGCTGCCCGTCGTAGGCAGCCAGCGTCGTCATCACATAGGCCCGCGAGGCGACCAGGCGCGCCAGCGTCTCGGCGTCGAGGGTCTCGGGCAGGTGGACAAAGGCGTGCGGCGACAGGCGCAAGCCCAGGGCATAGGTGCGCTGCGACATCGCGTGGACATAGATCGGTAGCCGTCGCGCCTGCGCTTCCTTTCGGATCGTGTCGAGCATGGCCTGGCTGTGCACGTTCCAGATGGGCGCCAGCATGCCCGGCTCAAGCGGTACCTTGACCCCCTGCGTCGACAGCGCGGACAGTCGATCCAGGTGGGCCCCGATGCGAGCCTGATCGCCGTCGGCATAGCCGGGGGGAAACAGATCTTCGACGTAGCCGTCGCGGGCCGGAATCGGCGGACCCAACGTGAAGAAGCGCGGGCCGATGTGGCCAGCCGCCCGCCGATCGCGGATGTCGCGGGCCACCGCTGCATCGATCGCGGGGTCCAGGATGCTGGTGACCCCCGATGCCAGGTAGGCCCGCATGTGCCAGGCACGAAGCTCGGCACTGGTCTGGGCATCGTCGCCGCGCAGCGTGGCGCCAGGGGTCAGCGACAGGTGGACGTGCGCATCGAACAGCCCGGGAATGACATAGCGTCCCTGCCCATCCAGCACGGGCAGGTCGTCTCCGACGTCTTCGGCGATGCGGGTGATGCGGCCCTGCTCGATGCGCAGGGCGATGACGTGGGTGCTACCGGCCCGGCGAACGCCGCGCACGATCCGCGAAGCGGGCCCCACAAGCGGCCCGCGCGGGATCGCGCCCACCGACCCCGACAGGCTCTTGAGCAGCGGCGCCGGATCATAGGTCGAGCTGGGGGGAATCAGCGCCGGGACAGCCGCCAGCAGCAGCAGACCGGCCCAGCGCAGGCGTCGACGCCAGGTCCACCGACGCTTAGTCAAGGAATCACCCGGCACTGCGATACCTCAGCGACACGTGCGGATCGACGCACACAACAGAAGCCGGACAGAGCGAGTCATGGATCGTTGGTGCGCGCATCGACGCCCAGTGGGTCCATGCTGCCCGTCAGGCGGCGGGGATGACCGGCAAGGGCTTGCGACCGGCGAAGCCAGCGTCGGGGTCGTGATAGAACTCGATGCGTTTTTCGCCGTAGCGCCAGCACAGATACACCTCGCGCCCGGGCACGGCGGTCTGCGACCAGAAGTCGCACAGCCCGGTGTCGATGTCCTTTACTTCGATGCCCGCCTCGGTAATCGCTGCCAGATCTTCCTGCAGCAGCTCCATGACGCCGCGAAACTTGGCGCGCGCGGTCTGCACTTCATCCGATCCCTGGCTGCTGTGCAGGTTGTGGGCGTCGGGGCGCTGCCCCAGGCTGTCCAAGGTCCCGTACAGGCTGCGAAGCTGACCGCGAAGCTGCACGATGCGAGCGAAGCACTCGCTAAGCCAAGGGACTAGGGCATTGGCCTCGTCGACAGAGAAATAGCGCCGGTCGCCGAGCCGCGTAGATTCGCTCATAACTAGGCACTCTATCGCGGAACGCCGATCTAAAGCATCGACACTGGATCGACGTCGGCAGTCACGCGCAGGCCATGCCCCAGCGGGACCTGCATGCCCCGGCGCAGCACGGCCCGCATCACCTGGCTCTTGGGCGAGCGCACCAGGATCTGCCAGCGGGTCCGCCCCTTCAGGCGGGACAGCGGCGCTTCGGCGGGACCCAGAAGCATGGCGTCGACGCCGGCCCGCGCGAGCTCGGCACGCAGAAGCGAGGCCAGGCGTTCGGCGCCGGCCTGTACCCAGTGCCGCTCGCGGCCATCGATGCGCAGCAGGCCGACGCGCTGGGCCGGGACGTAGCCCAGGTCGCTGCGCACCTGAAGTTCCGCCTCGGCAAAGCGGGCGTAGTCGTGCTGGGCGGCGCAGACCACGGCCGGGTGGTCCGGGTTGTAGGTCTGAATCAAGACACGCCCCGGTCGTTCCTGCCGCCCGGCTCGCCCAGCGACCTGCGCCAGCAGCTGAAAGGTCCGCTCGCTGGCTCGAAAGTCAGGCAGCCCCATGCCGGTATCGGCGAGCACCACGCCGACCAAGGACACACCGGGGAAGTCATGCCCCTTGGCCAACATCTGGGTGCCGATCAGCACGTCGATCTCGCGACCGTGCATGGCACGCAGCAGGCCGTCCAGATCCGACGCGGTATCGCGGTCCAGGCGGGCCACGCGAGCCGTGGGGAAGCGGGCCTGGATCCCTTCCATCAGCTTTTCTGTGCCGCAGCCTAGCAGGGTCACGGCAGCGGCCTGGCAGATGGGACAGGTCGCGGTTGCGTCTTCGGCGTGGGCCCGGCTGTGGCCGCAGTAGTGGCAGACCAGCACCTGCCGGGCCTTGTGCCAGGTCAGCGTCACCGAGCAGTGCGGACACTCGACGCGCTGGCCGCAGCCCTTGCACAACAAGAACGTCGAATAGCCGCGGCGATTGAGGAACAACAGGGCCTGCTCGCCGGCCCCCAGGGCCTCGGACAGCGCGCGCGTCAACGGTGCCGAAAGCAGGGCCTGTTCATCGGGCAGGACGTGCTGCTTGAGGTCAATGACCTCAACCCTGGGCAGCGGCATGCCGGTGGCGCGCTGGGTCAGGGTCAGAAGCTGCAGCTTGCCGCGCTGGGCCAAGGATAGCGTCTCAAGCGCCGGCGTCGCCGAGCCGAGGACCGCCAGGGCCCCCGCCTTCTGCGCCCGCACCAGCGCCACATCGCGGCCGTTGTAGCGCACGCCGTCTTCCTGCTTGAACGAGCTGTCGTGCTCTTCGTCGACGATGACAACCCCCAAGTTCGCCAGCGGCGCAAACAGGGCCGAGCGCGGCCCCAGTACGATGCGCACGTCGCCCGATTCTTGGCTGTGCTCGCGCAGGATGCGCCGCCAGGCGCGCGCCCGCTCGGCCGGCTCCAGCGCCGAGTGCAGTACCGCCACCTGTGGCCCAAAGCGAGCGACAAAGCGCGACGCCAGCTGGGGGGTCAGCGCGATCTCAGGCACAAGGACAATGGCGTTCTTGCCGGCGGCCAGCGCAGCGGCGATCAGGCGTAGGTACAGCTCGGTCTTGCCGGACCCGGTGACGCCGTGCAGAAGAAAGCCGCGATAGCCCTGGCCCAAGGCCGCGAGCATCGGAACCAGTGCCTGATCTTGTTCGGCGGTCAGCGTGGGGGGCGCCATGTCGCCCGACAGCAAGCTGGGGATGGTCGATGTGGGACTGCGCAGGGCCCCATCGGCATCGCGTGGTGGTCCCGCTTGCACGGTGACGGCGCCCAGGCCGTGAAGCTGCTTGACCAGGACGCTGGCCTGCGGCGACAGCATGCGAAGCTCGCTGATCGGCAGGGGGCCAAAGCGCAGCAAGTGTCGCCACAGCGATGCACGGGCCGGCGAGTTCTGCAGACGACGCTGCGCGGACTCGGGGAGCCCCTCGGCCACGGCCTGCACCCAGGGCTCTGTTCCTGGGCCGACGTTGGCCGCCACCCGCTGCTGCGTCCGCACAAGGTCGCGCTCGCGCAGGCTGCGCAGCGCCTTCTTCACCTGATCGGCAGAATAGGCGGCCGGTCCTTTGTGCAGACGCTGCTGCAGGGTCCGCACGGGCATGCCAGCCTTGCGCGCCTTGCCCCGACGAGCTGAAAGCAAGATCAGAGCATCCCGTTCCGCATCCGATAGCTCAAGCAGGGCGGGCGGCAGCAGCACCGCACCGGATTGTTCTGCCAGGGCCAGCCCGGCATCGGTCAGCGCGACCTGATCTTCGACGTCCACCTGTTCGTGCGGTGGCAGGATCAAGCGCAGCGCTTCGCCGATGGGCGCCAGGTAATAGTCGCTGACGAAGTCGATCAGCTCCAAAAGCTCGACGGGCAGCGCA
>JAYRFD010000089.1:0-2388 GCA_041908565.1 Polyangia bacterium
GCCAGTCTCCGTCAAGCCGCCGCTGATGCACACCACGTCCAAGGTCAGGCCCAGTCGCTTCTGCAGCAAGTCTAGGTCGGCGGCAAACGCTCGCTGCACCTGAAACCACTGGTTCCTCTGCGTCGAGGCTCCCAGGCGGAGATTCGATAGGTGAAGCCAAGTTAGGGTCCCTGATCCGCGCATACGCTCTCATACTATCGCCAAGTCGATGGCTGCCAGCAAGACACTCAGCGACCGATTCGGTCGCGGGCAAACAGAGCAAGTACGCGGTCCAGAGCTGGCGTGAAGCGATTGCGATTCACTGCCGGGTCCCACCAGCCACTGTGCGTATAGCGCTTCAAGCGCCGAACCAGTCGCTCGATCTCTTTGGGAAACTCTCGGGCTGCGATGATTAGTGCCTGTGCATGCAACAGGGCTTCCTCGGCCTCCGGGGCGGGCTCGCTTATGGGGGCGCTTGCGTCCGTGGATGAAGCGGTTGTTGCTGCGATGGCAGAACGTGGCTCCAACAGGCGCAGGAGGCTTAACTCGCACAGGGCCAGCCACCCACGAATGCTGCGGGGCACACCCTGGTCGACAGTTTCATCGTGGCGATATAGCTCGGCCTGGGCCAGAGCGAGGTTCATCCAGCGCCGTGGCAGGTCTTCGTGCATGCGGTTAAGGACGGCGCTGATCGACAGGTAGTGAACTGCACACCACAAGCTGCTGAGGTCGGCCTGCGCGGCCTGCAGATACAGCCCCTGCGCGCGCTGCAAGGCATCGCGCAGGGCCTGCGATGGACCTGCCGAGCCCGTCGTGGCCTGACGGTCGGACGCTGACGGCTGACACATCAGAAACGCCCGATTGCGTTCCAGACTGGCCAACAGGCCCAGCACTTCCCCGCGCTCGCGCAGGCCCCGCGGATCATCGATCGCGGTTGCTGGATTGTCGACGGGCATGGCATCCCGTAGCTCCTGGCGGCAGCGCTCGATCTCGCGGTTCAGCTCGTCCACCTTCGCCCGCGTCGTCGACCGACGCTCTGCCTGGTCGGATATGGCGGCACGGGAAGCAGCGCCTTCGAGCGCATCGGCCTCCGATATCGGCTCGGCTGGGAGCAGCGCTTCGGCCTGGTGAAACACCACGCCCACTGCACTGTGCACACGCAAGCGCAGCGTACAGCGCAACTGGTCATCAAAGTCGGGTGTCAGGGCCGCATACAGCGCCAAGCTGGCCCAGTCATATGTGTGTGGGCAGTCACTGTGCAGCGACCTGCGCAGGCGGCTCACCAAGAGCCGCGGATCTCGACCGCACAGCAAGCCTGGATACAGCTCTTGCGTCAGCTGCACCGACGCGCGCATAGACAGCGGAAACTGCGAGGCCAGTACCCAGCCAATGCCCGCCTCTTGCAATGCATGCGCCATGCTGCCGCCAGGCAAGATCACCGAGCCTTGGCGACCACTGTCGCAGGTACACAGCGTCACCCATAGAGGAGAGCTCAGCTTCCCGTCGTTGCGCTGCGTGCGCAGGGCCGATGCCAGATCCTCACCCGAGACGATCTCGGTGCCTCCGGTGCGGCTGCACAGCGCGATGCCGAAGCGATCCTCTCCATCCACGGATTTGGTCAAGCCATGCGCCAGGACGTGCACATGCGTGAAGTCTCCGTCGCGACACGCATCCCGCACGGCGGACAAGGTCGCGTTTGGCAAGACGTGGATCAGGTGGTCGATGTCTGTACCGGGCGGGCGTACCTGATGCGGCAGCGTGCGCCAGCGGCTCAGCGCCTGATACAAGGCCAGAAGGTGGGCCTGCAACGGGACCCGCGGCATGTCAACAGCATCGGCGGACACGACCAAGATGCGCGGCGGTCGTGTCCAGTCGTATCGTCCGACACGAGCGCCGCGCACCTCGCGGGTCAACGAAAGCGGCTGTTGGATCTGCCGAAATAGCGCCTGGCCAGCCGACGGAAAGCCACTTGGTGCCGTCGACAACTCGAATGGCAAGAGTGCCAGCTCGGATGCCGACAAGATCAGGCGCACATGGGTCAGGTCCGCTCGCTCGTGCGCGCTGCTGGCGAGAGCGGACAAGAAGGTCGGCATGCTGCCCACGATCTGGCCCAGTGCATCGGCCAGCACGTTGGTTTGCGGATCGCGCCCGCGCCCCCGACACAGCGCACGAAACATCGCCAGGAAGTGACGATGTTCAAACGGCAAGTATAGGGTGGTGGCATCGCGATCATCGACCACTGCGCAGTACGGCGTCAGTCGCGACAGCAGCTGATTGTGTGCCGGACCAGGTCGCAGAAATTCCAGCGAGACCGTGTTCACCGTGGTCATGGGGCCCTCCCCACAAACGCGCTGGCCAGCTCGTTTTCCTCCAGCGCGATGACCCCTTCGCGCAGCCGGCACATGTAGA
>JAYRFD010000090.1:0-4352 GCA_041908565.1 Polyangia bacterium
CGAGTTCAGCTGCAGCGGCGGCATGGGCGGGTTCGGTGGCGGCGGAGGCAGTGGCGTGACGCCGACTGCCATCGCTGGCAGTCGATTTGGCGGCGGCAGCGGCGTGACCGTTCCAGGGAAGTCGGCCTGGGGCGGCGGCGGCATGGGTGCAGGTGGTGCCATCTTTGCGCTGGGGGGCAGGCTGACCGTGAAAAACTCCACGATCTCGGGCAATGCAGCGACGGGCGGGGTCGGTGCGCTGGGCGGCCAGGGGCTGGGCGCCGGCATCTTCGCCGTAGCCAGCGAGGTGTCTCTGCAGAAGACGACGGTTACGGGGAACTCTGCCAAGTCGGGGGAATCGAAGCTGGCGACCCGCGATCTAGTCCAGAAGCCTTCGCGCGGGGCCGGCCTGTTCGTTTTGGATCCCGGGGAAAAGGCACCGATCACGGGCACCTCTGCCGCGGTTGAGCTGATAGACAGCAACCTAACGGGCAATGTCGCTGAGACCGCCGAGGCTGGCGCCGATGTCGCGCTGGAATACGAGGCTCTGCAGGGCGGGGCGCGGCTGGGCACGGTGAGGAGCCGTGGAAGTGCCACCGGACAGCCATTGGTCTCGTTTTCCGAGTCCAGCCCGCCGACAAACCCTATGAACACCGCGGGTTGCAGCGTGTCGTCCCGTCGTGCAGGCGGGGCTGTGTCCGGTCTGCCGGCACTGCTTGGGTTGTTGGGCCTGTGGTTGGTGCGTCGAAGTCGTACCTCGCCTCGACGGCGTCTTGCGTCAGGCCAGGGAACTTTTTCGCGCTGAAGGCCGAGAACACTAGATACGGACCCACGTCTGCAGCAGGTGGTAAGGCCCCATGAGCTACGACGAGAGTGAAGCGGCAGCGCAGAGTCAGTTGCAGTCTCTCTGGCGCTCAGTCGACGCCAAGAGCGGCGCGAGCTTGCACTCCCAAGCCAGTGCGGGGGCGGGTTCTTGGCTTCAGTCCGCGACGGAGCCGGTGGCCGGAGTAGGTGGTGCGCCGTTTTGGGCGGCGGGGCTGGGCATGGCCCCAGCGAAGGAGCGCGCGGCTCCCTTTGTCGGCATGTACGACGGCAAGAAGCAGGGGGCAGGCAAGGGCAAGTCGGCGGGGGCGGCAAAAGGCAAGGGGGCGGCGGCGCCAGCCAGCGACGCAAAAGGGGGCAAGGCAGGGGCGAAGGCAGGCGGCAAGCGCAGTCCTGCATCCACACCGGTTTCATCGGCCAAGCGAGCGATCGATGCGGCGCGGACGGCGGCTGGTTCCAAGACCGGCACCGACGGAAAACAGGCAGCCAAGAATGCTGCTCTGGCCGGGCTTGGAAAGAATGCAGTCGCGGGGAGCAAGCTGTCGGCGGCGGCTCCGGCATTGCAAGCGGCCGCAAACGGAGCGCGACCGGCCGATCAGCTGGAAAAGCTCGACCAGCCGGTGACGGTCAGTGGCTGGGATGCCTTGAAAATTGGCCAGGATGTGAAGGCCAAGGCGGGCGGGCAAGCCCCGGGCTCAGCGACGGGCAGCAAGAACCAAGGGGTTGGCACGGATCACAGCGATCAGCAGCCGTACAAGAGCCCCTTCGCCAGCGTCTACCTGACGGGCATCACCGACGAATCGGGCAACGCACAGTCCAGTGGCAAGGCCGTCACAGGGCACTCGGACTCGGTCGCGCTGTACGAAGGCACCAAGCCGGGCACCGACCAGAAGAGCCCATACAACGTCTCGCCGACGGACCTGCATAGCCCCGATCAGAAGACGCGCGATGCCGCGAACCAGACCAACAACGTCGACATGGCCTATGACGCGCTGGCCGTTTCGCAGTTTGCGCGCATGGGCGATGCCGTCCAGATTGGCAAGGACGGCAAGCTGAAGATCGACGAGGCGGCGCTCAGTCAGCCGGTGCAGATTGGTGGCAAGGACGGTCAGCAGTACATGTCCGCCCTGGATGTCGGTAACAAGGGCGCCGACGCTGCCATCAAGTCGAATCCCGAGCTAGCCAAGCTGATGGCCGGCGGCGGCAATCCGGCGACGGATCCCAAGCTCGCGAACCAGTTCATCTCGATCACCGGGCACAGCGGCGGCGGTCAAAGCAGCTTCTATTCCGCTTTGGAACTGGCGCAGCGCGGCTTCAAGAACGTCTCGGTGGTCGGCTATGACATGGCGATGACGCCACACCAGCGCGAGGTGCTGGAAAAGCTGGGCGTCAATGTGACCAACATCACCGGCCACAGCGGCGACAAAGACAACTACGTCAACAGTCCCGTCGGCGAAGGCATTCGCATGGCGATGGGCGGCGACCAGAAGTACTACGACGCCAGCGTCGATCGGGGTGGTGGGGAAGACGTCCTTAGCGCGCACAACATCGTCGGCAACGATCGCGTCACCACCATGCTGCGCTACTCGACCTGGCTTGATTCTCAGGGCAAGCACCAGCAGTGGAACGACGCCAACTATCAGGCCTTCTTAAAGTCGACGGGTGGCACTGGCGACAACGTGCAGGGGCCGGATGGCAAGCTGCATGACTCGGCCAGCCCGCTAAGCGGCAGCTTCGTCGACAAGACGCAGGCCAAAGACCCGTCAATCTATCTGCGCACGCCCGAGCTAACCGGTCAGGATCTAATCAACGGCGTCGGCAACATTCCCTTCGTCGGCAACTGGCTCAGCCAGAAGATGGACTCGGGACTCAATTCCTTTGTCCCCGGCTTCAGCGACACCAAGCTGCCGCGTCTGGATGCCGCCATCAATCCGCAGGTGCAGACGCAGGGATCGGTCAATGGCAGCCAGCTATCGGCCCAGGGCAGCGTCAACCTGTCGGGCAGCAGCATCGATGTCTTGGGCGCGCACCTGACGGCGGGAGATTGGGCGCAGGCCTCGGGCGGGGTCAACCTGTCGCAAGGCGCTGCCAACGTTAACGTGGGTGGGCAAAACGGCCTCGGCGCCGACGTCAACCTGTCGCAAGGCAACCTGGACCTAAACGTCTTTGGCAACAAGATCGACGTCGACCAGGGCATCAGCAACGCGTGGAACTGGTTGACCGGTCGGTAACACGGCCAGCACGGCCTGGCGTGGCAACGGGCGGTTCTGTCCAGCGTCACGGGCGCCGATCACCGGCGAGATAGCGCTGTAATTTCGGCCACGAAGCTGATCTTGTGTGAGGCGAAATAAACCACCCAGGTGGGCTGCCGTGGCGAGTTTGCAGGGCGCCGACATGCCTCAACCCGCGCGTGATGGAGTGCCCAAAGGTCGACAGTCGCCGTCGCTGTCCCCGTCCCTTGACCCTTGGCGGGCGCGGCTGTTTCTGCGATTGGCACGATATCCGCAAGAGTCTTCGGGCATGCGCCGCATTGAGCAGCGCACTTCTCAAGGAGAACGCACCATGAAGACTCTTTCCAAGCTCGCCCTGTTCGCCCTTCCCCTGTTCCTGGCCGCCCCCGTGATGGCCGAAGAGACCGCCGCTGCCCCGGCCGCCACCGACGCCGCCAAGCCGGCTCCCGCCAAGGGCAAGAAGGCCAAGAAGGATCCGGGCTCGCCCGAGACGCCGGCCGCCGACGCTGCCAAGGAAGGCGAGAAGAAGGAAGGCGACGCCGCCAAGCCGGCCAAGAAGGGCAAGGCCAAGAAGGCCGAAGGCGAGAAGAAGGAAGGCGACGCCAAGTAGTCTTGGCTCGTCGCTGAGCTAGGCTCTTTACCGAGCCAGGCTCGCCGCAGAACCCCACGATGGGCCCTTGTGCCTTCGTGGGGTTTTGTTTTTTCAACACCCTGGACGTGTGGTCGGATTGGAACAGGACGCTGGCTTGCGGCGTTCTTTTTGGTCGAGGTTCCCGGATGCACACGCACCCCTTCCTTCTGCGCGTTTTTGCCTTGTGCCTATTTCTGCTTGGTCTGACGGGACGGGGGCTGGCGCAGCCGACGCCGCGGGCCGATGCGCCGCACATCGCCGTCGAGCTAATCGCGCGCGACAGCGTGCTGCGACCCGGCCAGGACAGCCTGCTGGCGCTGCGCTTCCGACTGGAAAAGGGCTGGCACATCTACTGGCAAAACCCGGGTGACTCGGGCCAGGCACCCAGCGTTGCTTGGACGCTGCGTGGGATCTCAGCGTCGGCAGCACAGGCCGCAGTGGACCTTGGACCGCAGATGCAGGTGCAGCCTGTACGGTGGCCGGCCCCCAAGCGCCTGCAGACCGGGCCGCTGGTCAACTTTGGCTACGAAGACCAGGTCGTCTTGTTGGCTCCGCTGCGCGTTGCGTCGGATCTGCCCGTCGCGGGCTTGTCTGCGGTCGAGGTCGCCGCCGATGTGCACTGGCTGGTCTGCAGCGAGCCGTGCATTCCTGGACACGCGACATTGACTCTGCGCATTGCGCTGGCTCCC
>JAYRFD010000091.1:0-2394 GCA_041908565.1 Polyangia bacterium
GGTCGATCCGCCCGTGGAAAGAGGATGCCAATGCGCCCATCCGGTCCTAGCTCCAGCACCGTCAAGTACACCGGGCCCGGTGACTCGTTGGTGACCTCGACTTGATACAGCTCGCGCTCGCGCAGCCGCAGGGATGTCACACCGCGCGCGAGCTGCGGCGTCGGTGTCTCTTGGATCAGGCCCGCCGCGCTGCGTTTCGCGTGCACCGGCATCAGGCGCACCGCCACCTTGGCAACGTCGCTCTGCCCATGCAGCGCGAACAGTCGCCGCCAGCGCCACTCGGCGCGCAGCCGATCGGTCAGCGCCAGCGTCAGCGTATCGCCTTTCACGTGGGCCGAGATCTCGACAAACGGCTTGCCGCTCTCGGGCCGGTACAGCTCGATCTGCGTCGCCTTGGCGACGATCTTCACGTCATAGCTTGCCGTCCCCGCTGCCGCGCCCTGTGCTATCGGCACGATCAGCTTCGCCTCTTCCAGCCCCTTCAGCGCCGCGCGCAGAGCCGGCGCCGCGCAAGGCTTCCCGCTTGCCTCCTCGCACAGCAAGCGCAGCGGCTGGCTCGCGTAGACGTGCTCTTTTTCGACGACCCGCGCCAACGCCAGCTCCGCTTCCGGCGGCTTCTTCCCGGCACTTCGCAGCCGCAGCCAGCTCGTGGTGGGTTGAACCCCGATCACCTCGGCCTCGGCCAGAAGCGTCGCGGGCGATGGCGGCTCCATCCCGCTGCGGTGCAGCGCATAGACCGAGCCTTCGGTCACCAAGTGCAGACTTCCCACAGGCAGCTCAACGCGCTCGCCTTGCACCCGCGACACCGTCAAGAACGACGGAGCTTTTTTCCCCGGCGTCGCGCCAAACAGCATCCGATCGGCGTCGCCTTCCAGCTCGGGGCTCTGGTTGCTGACCGTCTTGCGTACCTCGACCGCGATCTCATGCATCAGCGTGCGATAGCTGGCGTCGTGAGGCAGTCGAGTCAGCACCGCCACCAGCGCCTGCGAATAGACACCCATGCCGCCGGCCTCCTTCGCCGTCTGGTCGCTGCGCGCCGCCGAAAGCAGCACATACTCGCGAGGCTCCAGATCCAGCGTCGCCGCTGCCTTGCCTGCCGCGCTGCGGCTGCTCTCATCACTTTGCGGCGAGTTCGGTGACGGCGGTATCGGCGGCGGACCATCCAGATCCACATCCCAGCCGCGCCCGCGCTCGATGAAGTCGCCGCGCGTCATCGTGCCGCTGAAGCAGCTATCGAACGACAGCACGATGCCGCCCTCGACCTTGCCATCCGCCCCGCGCAGCTTGCCGCCCAGCGTCCGCAGCCAGCCCGCGAACTCGTCATCGCGGATGTTCGTCCGCTCGCCAGCGCTTGCGCTCTGATCCTGCGCATCGCCTGGCACGATCGACTCGTCTAGGCCATCCAGCTCGTCGCCGTTCTGATCGCGCAGCTGCTGCCCATGGCCAGAAAAGTGAAAGAACACCACCGCCCCGCGCCGGGCCCGCGCGATCAGGTGACTGGCAAACGCCGCGCGAATCGCTGCCCCGCTCGCCTTTTCGTCCTCCAGCACGACGATGTCTTTCTGAAGGAAGCCGTGCCGCTCGATCAGCACTTTGCGCAAGGCTTCGATCTCGCCGTGCGTGTGCAGTACGCGCCATGGCGTCTTTCCCGCCGCCACCTTCTGCGGATAGCGCCCCACGCCGACCAACAGGGCCAAGCGCGGCCCTGCGGCCATCCCCGCTGGCCCCGCCGCCGCAGCCGCAGATCCCGCCGACACGCCATCCCCGCGCAGCGCGGCCAACAACAACAGGGCGACTAGCCCGCCCCACGTCAGCCGTCGCCCCCAGCGCCCTGCGCGGTCGCCCACCGCCCTTCGCTGGGTACTCCGCTCGAATGCTTCACTCTGTGCGCGTTTCATTTGGTCCTCCGGTTCCGCAGCGCTGTTTGCCCACGTGCACTGGCTCAATGCAGCCCCTGTGCCAAGCGCCCTCAGCGCGTCGCCGCTCGCAACGGACCGTCGCTGCCAATCACCAAAAACGGCGCCCAATAGTACGGATGCGCGCGGCCGGGCTTCGCACGAAGCTCCTGCATCGCCTCCACCATCGCCCCCAACCGGTCCCCCGGCTTCTGCGTGTCGAAGAGTTTCTGGTAGTACGCCGTCATCAGCTCCCCTGTCGCCGCATCGCTGACTCGCCACAGGCTCGTGACCAGCGTCTCCGCTCCTGCAACCAGGAACGCGCGGCGCAGGCCGTACACGCCTTGCCCCGCACTCAGCCCACCGCGCCCCGTCTCACATGCCGACAACACCACAAGCTGCGTGCCATCCAGATCCAAGCTGCGTGCTTCATCCGCAGTGAGTAGACCGTCGCGGGCAGCATCCTGCGCGCTCGCTCCGCGTGCTGCATCCGCCAGCA
>JAYRFD010000092.1:0-2810 GCA_041908565.1 Polyangia bacterium
AGACGCTGGCGAACGACATGCGAAAGCGCGGTGACTTGGTCGACGTTGGCACCCCCCAAGCTCAGCAGCACGGGGTGTGCGGCAACCAGGTGCTCGCGCACCAAGTCGACGATGTTCTGCGGAGCTTTTTCCGTCGCACGATCACCTGTCGCAAGCCCGATCAGATCCTGCGCCCAGGCCCCGTCAGCAGGAGGCGCAGGCAGGTAAGAAACCCCCGGCAGCGAGGAAAAAAACAGGGCTCTTTCATCAACGGCAGGTTCCGCACGTCCGGGCTGCGCTGCGCATGAAAGGCCGCGCCCAATCTGCAGCACATCCGACGGGATCCCCCAGCCCAGCGCCGCAGACTCCGGCAGCTCGACCAAGGCCCGCCCACGCAAGACACCTTCGGGCGCCAAAAGCGACAGCAGCTGGGGCAGCGGCAGCGAAAGCTCGGTCGCCAGTTCGGCCGCGGTGCGCGCCCCAACGTGCTGCAGCGCATCCACGATGCGCCCCTCTTCGCTGGTCAGCCGAAACAGCTCGTTCAGACGCAGAGGCAGCGCCGCCTTGGACGCGCTGGCCTCAGCGGGCGGGGCCGGATTTGCAGGACTCGCTGGCCTGACTGGGCTGCCTGGAACTGGATTGGCTGGGTTGCCCAGGCTGGCTGGGCTGGCTGGGCTGGCTGGTGTCACCGGTCGGGAGGCGGACGGCTTGGCCTTTTTTCCGACGGGGACCAAGGACCGCGAACGCTCAGGCGGCTTCCCCTTTGACGCGGTGGTTGGCTTCTTGGTGGGCTTTGCAGACGGTCGCTTCAGAGTCGGCACGGTCCCAAATATATCACGAGCTTGTCCCCTGCTTCTCGTCGGCGATGCCATGCCATACTGCCGCGCATGTTGCGTGGTTCGCTGCTGGCCAAGCTGTTGGCCGCCATCCTCCTGCCGACTCTTTTGACCTTTGCGGGATTCGCGGTCCTGGGGCACATCGCGGCGTCGCGCGCGCTGGAGGCCGAGCTAGGCCGTCGCCTGGCATCGCTGGCATCGGTGACGGCCGCGCAGATCAGCGAGGAAAGCGTCGCCATCTTGGCCGAAGGGGACGAGTCCAGCCGAACCTATCGCAACCTGCGCCGCAAGCTGATCGACGTGCGCGAGTCCGCCGGCCTGGCCCGCGTCTACCTGTTCGCGTTCGATGGCACATCGCGCGTCGACAGCGACGATCTGCCCATCGGCAGTCGCGACTACAGCCTGCAGACCAGCCAGGCCGAGCTTCGACAGGTCTTCACCGACAGCAGTGCTGTTTCGCGTTCTGTGTCGTCGGTGCTGTTTCGCGGCAAGAATGGCGCGCTGTACAAGTCCGGCTTCGCACCCATTCGCCCAAGCAGCGGTGCAGCCGCCGTGCGCTTCGCCCTGGGTGTCGATGGCAGCGCAGCCCTTTACGAAGACCTTCTGAGCCTGCGAAAGACCCTGTTTGTCGTCGGTGTGCTGGGAGCCGTCCTGTTGGTCCTTTTGGCCGTGGCGCTGGGGCTGCGCATCACTCGTCCGCTGCGTCGACTGCGCGAAGATGCCCGACGGATCGGCAGCGGAGTGTTGGACCAAGCCGTCTGGCAGCCGGGTCCGGCGCGAACCGCAGGCACACGGACCGGCGATGAAGTGGCCGAACTGGCCGGCGCCCTGGAAGCGATGCGCAAGGCCCTGTCGGTGCGCGACGAGCGACTGCGCATGATGCTGGCCGGCATCGCGCACGAAGTCCGCAACCCGCTGGGCGGCATGGAGCTGTTTGCGGGCCTGCTGGCCGAAGAACTTTCGCAAGGGGCCAGCGACGGTGCGACCCCGGCGAACGCTACGTCCACGGTCGCGCCCAGCCCAGACCTGCAGGCAGCACGGGGCTATGTCGGTCGCGTGCAGAAAGAGCTTCATCACCTGCAAGCCGTGGTGAACGACTTCCTGGAATATGCGCGCCGACCGCGTCCGCAGCTGTCGACGGTGCACTTGGGAGAGCTATTGCAGGAAGTCCGCGACAACGCAGCGGCCATCGCTCCGCCACAGGTGGCCATTGCGCTTTCGACCAGCGACGGAGATCGCGCGGACTTGACCGTGTTCGGCGACACAAATCAGCTGCGTCGCGCGCTTTTGAACCTGGCGCAGAACGCCGTGCAGGCCTGCAGCGGGCCAGGCGACACCGCGCAGCCGACCCAACAGCACGTCGAGATCTGCGCATCGCGCGACGCGGCAAGCGGCGACATCGTCGTGCTGGTACGCGACGACGGTCCCGGCATCTCCGCCGAAAATCGCGACAAGATCTGGGCGCCGTTCTTCACGACCAAGGCGCAGGGCACCGGCCTGGGCCTGGCCTTCGTACGCGAGATCGTCGAAGACCACGGTGGACAGATCGCCCTGGACGATCCGAGCAACCCAATCGAAGGATGGAGAACCTGCTTTCGCATTCGCCTGCCGAGTGGACAGACGCTGGCATCGACCCAGCCGCCACTTCGCGCGGCTTCGGGCGGCCCGACCGATGCGCCGTCTGCCGCAAATCCGCCGTGAAATCGCCACCTTGCGGCGGATTGTGATACACATGACCCCCGCGATTAAACCGAGCTACCTCTAAAATGTCTCAGCACACCAGCCCATCTGTTAGCACGCCCAGTTCCCCCTCTGCCTCAGCCAGCCACGTCGGTGGATCGCTTCATGCAAACGGCGCAGCCGGTGCTTCGCGCACCGCAGCCGCAGGGGGACCAGAGGCCGCAGTCAGCTTGAATCTGCGCCCGCGTCACCGTCGGCTGGCGCGCTATCTGTACGCCGCCCCGCTGGTGCGAATCCGCCGGGTCCTGGACATCG
>JAYRFD010000093.1:0-4180 GCA_041908565.1 Polyangia bacterium
GATCTCCGGTCCCGTTGCCAGCCAGTCCACCGGGCAAGTCGCCGGCCCAGCCGCTGGGCAAGTCGCTGGCCGCTTCGTTCGTCAGGTCGCGCGGGCGGCGCAGGGCTGCGCGTCGCCGTTGGCAGTGCGTGTACACGGTGATGGCGGTGGCCACCGACAGGTTCAGGCTTTCGGAAAAGCCAAAGAGCGGAATCGCGAACTCTTCGTCGCATTCCTTTCGAGCCTGCGGCGAAAGCCCCGCGTGTTCGTTGCCCAGCAAGAACGCGGTGGGCATGCGCGGATCCAGATCTTCCAGGCGCTTCTTCGCGCCGGGGACCGCCGCACACAGCCGAAAGCCGCGCTGACGCAGCGACGCCAAGCAGGTCGAGGTATCGGGCTGGCGGACGATGTCCAGCCACTTGTCGCAGCCCTGCGTGACCTTGGCCGATGTACGGAACGGCTCGACCGATTCGATGATGTGCACTTCGTGGATGCCGACCGCTTCACAGCTTCGCAGCACGGCGCCACCGTTGTGCGGATCGCGCAGGTTTTCCAAGACGACGACCACGCCAGCCAGTCGAGCCGCCGCCACCGCATCCAAGCGGGCGCGTCGTTCGTCGCTGAGCGTCGGTCCCAAGGCCGCCAAGATCAGCTCTGGCGGAGCCAGGGCCAGCAGCGCTTTTTCATCGCGCCGATCGGGTGGCAGCCATTCCGTGTTCAGGTAGCGCTGGGGCAGCACCGCGGCCATGGCAGATCGTCCTGGCTACAGGTGAAGCTCGTCGAAGTGGGTCAGGTGGCGGAAGCGACGGAAGCGTTCGTCGATTTCTTCCTGGGTCAGCGTGCGGAAGCGATCCAGGCTGAAGTCTTCGCAGCAGAAGCTGGCCATTGTGCTGCCGCAGATCATGGCGCGTCGCACGGACATGCCATCCAGAGATCCGCCGGAAAACACGCGCCCCAAAAAGCCCATGAAGCCGCCCGCAAAGCAGTCGCCCGCGCCGGTGGGATCGACGACATCGGACAGCGGCATGGCCGGGGCTGCGAAGGTGTGGTCGCCGTGGAACAGCAGCGCTCCGGCGTCGCCTCGCTTGATGATGACGCCCTTGGCGCCCAAGCGGTGGATGGCGTGCGCGGCGCGGACCAAGTTGTGTTCGCCCGACAGCATGCGCGCTTCTTCGTCGTTCAGCATCAGGAAGTCGATGCGCTTGAGCACTTCCAAAAGCGCCGGCCGGCTGCCGCTGATCCAGAAGTTCATGGTGTCCATGCCGACCAGCGTCGCGTTTTCGATCTGATCGAGCACGCGAAGCTGAAGGTGCGGATCGATGTTTCCCAAGAACACCATGCGGGCCTGGCGATACGCGGCGGGCAGATCCGGACTGAAGCCAGCGAAGACGTTTAGCTGGGTGTCCAGCGTCGTTCGCTTGTTCAGATCGTCGGAATAGCGCCCGTGCCAGCGGAACGTGCGACCTTCGGCCGACGAAACGCCATCTAAGTTGGCGCCAAGCTGTTTCAGGTAGCTGCGATGCGGGGCCGGGAAGTCGTCACCGACGACCGCCACGACGGCAACTGGACCCAAAAAGGAAGACGCAGCGGCGAAGTATGCGGCGGAACCGCCAAGCACTTCGGTGCGCACTTGTCCGCGCGACTCGATGGTATCGAGGCCGATGGAACCGACGACCAGGGGACCAAGCATGGGGGACTCTCTTGTCATGCGTATGCGTAGGAGATGAAGGATGGGGTTCGCGCGGGGCGATCACAGACAGACGAGCACGGGACGGGCAGCCGCAGGCACCCGGGTCCGTCGTCGTCGTCGCGATCGGGCTATCCGGCGCTGCCCAGGTAGCGACCGAAAAGCGGCGCCAGGCGCTCGCGTAGGTCGGCAGGAATGCGATCGGGTGCGGTCATGACCGCGTGTCGAGCCGCGTTGGGGCACGGGCAGGCGTACTCGTCGTGTGGCGGCAGATCGGCCAGCAGGCCAGCGACGGTTCGCACGATGTCGCGGGCTCGCGATACGTTGCGCTGCAGAACGGCGATGACGGCATCGACGCTGACCGCTTCTTCGTCTTGCTTCCAGCAGTCGTAGTCGGTCGGCAGGGCCAGCGTCGCGTAACAGATCTCGGCTTCCCGCGCGAGCTTGGCTTCCGGCAGGTTGGTCATGCCGATGATGTCGGCGCCCCACGATCGATACAGGTGTGATTCGGCGCGCGTCGAAAAAGCCGGCCCTTCCATGACCAGATGGGTGCCGCCGCGGTGCAGCGATTCGGCGGGCACATGCTGGGCCGCTGCACGAACCAGACAGCTGTGTACGCGACGGCAGACCGGGTCCGCAAACGACACGTGGCCGACCAGCCCTTGACCAAAGAAGGTCGAACGTCGCCCGCGCGTGCGATCGATGAACTGTTCAGGCAGGACCACATCGCCGGGGCGGATGTTTTCGCGCAGGCTGCCGACGGCCGAGACCGACACGATGAACTCGACCCCCAGGCGCTTCATGCCAAAGATGTTGGCGGCGTAGTTGACTTCGCTGGGCAGGAAGCGATGGCCACGACCGTGCCGGGGCAGGAACACCATGCGGACTCCGTCGAGCTCACCGACGATGTACGCATCCGATGGGGAACCGAACGGGGTGTCGACCTGGACTTCGCGGACATCGCTTAGGCCCGCGATGTCGTACAGCCCAGAGCCTCCGATTACCCCAACGGTCTTGTGCGCGCGCATGGCCGGTGCTCGTATCACGCGCTCTGCGCTGCGGTCAATGCTGGGGTCGCGCTTGGGCGGCTTGATTCCCAACGTGGCGCCGGTCGGACATCGGATTGGCGAAGACGGCGATGGCGGGCCGGAGCAGCCTCGTGAAGCGGCATCGGGGCCGCGGGTATTTTTCGCGCGAATTCGCAGAAATCGGCAGCCGCGCTGATACAGTGCGCGCGCCATGGCTGCTCCTTCGTTTGCCGCTTCGTCGAAGTTTGTCGATCCCCTGCAGACTCTGCGCGATGCCTTGGCCAAGCCGGACGGAGCCCCGCTGATCTGCCTGACCGGGTCGGAGCGCTTCCTTCTGGATCGCGCCGTCGATCTGATCAAGGAAGCCGTGTTGCAGCCGGCGACCCGCGACTTCAACTACGACCAGCTGCAAGCCAAAGAAGCGGGGGTACCGCGCATCCTGGCCTGCGCGCGCACGCTGCCGATGATGGCGAAAAAGCGCCTGGTGTTGGTGCGCGATGCCTCGACGCTGTCCGCCGCGGATCTGGCGCAGCTTGTCGGCTATGTGCAGGCTCCGTCGCCCGAGACCTGTCTGGTGCTGCTGGCCGAAGACGCCGACCTGCGCACCAAGTTCTATCTGACGTTTCAAAAGCACGGCCTTCTGCTGAAGCTGGCGCCGCTGCCCGAAAAACAGCTGGCCGGCTTTGTCGAAGCGGAAGCCCGGCGCATGAAGATCGGCCTGGAGGCCGGCGCCGCGTCCGCCATCGCCGACGAGATTGGCGCTGACTTGGCCCAGCTTGTCGACGCGCTGGAACGCCTGTCTTGCTATGTCGCGGTCGGTGCCAAGGTGCGGGTGGCCGATGTCGAAGAGGTCGTCGCAACAACGCGCCAGCACAGCGTGTTCGAGCTGATCGACGCCGTTGGAGCCCGCAATCGCGGCGAGGCCCTGCGCCTGCTGTCCGGCATGCTGGGCGCGCAAGAGCCGGCGCTGCGCCTGCTGGCCATGCTGGCTCGTCACGTGCGGCAGCTTTGGCAGACCGAAGACGCACTGTCGCACGGGGCGGGTGGTCCAAGCGATGTCGCCAGCCTGCTGGGTCTGCATCCCTTCGTCGCGGGCAAGCTGGTCGATCAAGCCCGTCGCCTGTCGGCCGAGCGCATCGGGCGGATGCATGAAGCCATCTATCAGACGGATCGCAGCCTGAAGCTGTCGAAGATCGAAGACCTGCGCGTCATGGAAAGCCTGCTTCTGCGTCTGTGCGCCGGCTAGGCGGGCTTGACGGAGCTCGTCGGAGCATGCGCTGTTTCCGCAGCATCGATGCTGCCGCGCACAAGTGGGGAGCGTTGAAGAGGCGCGCAGCGCGACCTCGTATCTATTCATGCCGGTCATGCCGGTCATGCCGGTCATGCCGGTCATGCCGGTCATGCCGGTCATGCCGGTCATGCCGGTCATGCCGGTCATGCCGGTCATGCCGGTCATGCCGGTCATGCCGGTCATGCCGGTTATGAC